>PEAL01000110.1 GCA_002753725.1 Deltaproteobacteria bacterium | reverse complement strand
GAGAAACACTATGGAAAACATACTGAATTACGCCAGCCAGACAAGTTCTTTTATATTTGTACTGGTCATTGTTCTTTCTCTTTTAATTTTCTTTCATGAACTGGGCCATTTTCTTTTTGCTCGCTTGTTTGATGTGGGCGTAGAAAAATTTTCTCTGGGATTTGGTCCACGAATTTTTGGCAAAACCGTTGGCAGAACAGATTATCGCCTATCACTTTTTCCCTTGGGCGGATATGTCAAGTTGGTGGGTGAAGAACCGGGTGAGTATGTTGCTCCTGAAGACGAACGTGTTTCTCTTTCCAATAAACCCGTGTATAAAAAAATGATGATTGTTGCTGCAGGTCCATTATTTAATCTGGTTCTGGCGTGGCTACTGTTTGTTTTTATTGCTTTTATGGCTGGAATTCCAACACAATTACCCAGGATTATTGGTGTTGGAGAGAATACCCCTGCCGAACAATCGGGTATCCATTCCGGTGATCTTGTTGTTGCTGTCAACAATGAAATTGTTGACACATGGCAGGACATGGCGGGCCTTATTTCAGACAGCAATGGACAGGACATCAACCTGACAGTCAAACGTCAGGATGAACTGTTGACCTTAAAAGTAAAGCCCCGGGCATATCAGGAAAAAAATGTTTTTGGTGAGTCGGTTGATCGTTTCATGATTGGTATCTCCAGTGTGAATATTTCCATCTCCAATGAAACCCTCGATGCCATGAGAAATGCAGAAATTTCCGATACTGTCATCCAGGCAATCGCTACATTATCTAACCACCGATTTATTACCGCCAAAACACTGAATGATTCTTTAGAATCAGCACTTGGAAAAGAGACTTTTGAACGTCATAAAGATTTTATCTGGAAAAATTTAAACGTTCAGCAACTGGACTACGAAGTGAATCAACTGAACGTATTTCAAGCAAGCATTGAAGGCACCAAGCATACCGGACGAATGGTTCAACTGACTGTTGTGGGACTCTGGAAACTTATTACCGGTTCACTGTCAGCCGATACCATTGGCGGCCCCATTGCTATTGCACAAATGGCTGGAAAATCTGCCAAAGCAGGGTGGATGAATCTCATGTTTTTTATTGCAATTATCAGTATCAATCTTGCTCTGGTCAATTTGTTACCGATTCCTGTTCTTGATGGCGGTCATCTGATGTTCTTTTTTATTGAAGCGTTGGCCAAAAGACCGGTCAATCTTCGAACACGCGAACTTGCCCATCAAATTGGTATTGTATTTCTTGTTTCCGTGATGATTGCGGTGACCTATAATGATATTATTCGCTCTTTTTTTAGTTGATCTGTTTTATATTTTTCAGCAGCGAATAACTCTAACAAGATCTTCTGGCATAATTGGTTTTGAAATATAATCATTCATTCCAGCATCCAGACAGGACTGTTTGTCTTCTTCCATTGCGTTTGCTGTCATTGCAATAATATGAACATCATGATTCAGAACCTCTGAATGTGGATCCCGAATAATTTTTGTGGCTTCCAGGCCGTTCATTTTCGGCATTTGCATGTCCATAAAGATTAAATCATACTGGTTTTGTTGAAGTTTTTTGACTGCTTCTAATCCATTATTTGCAATATCTACATGGGTTATGTTCGCATATTTTTTAAGCATCAGCAGAGCAACTTTCTGATTGACCCGACTGTCTTCCACAAGTAGAATCTTACACGAATTGTCGTTTTGTGGAGAAAGATGACTATCAGCGCTTTTGGATAGAGACTGTTCTTTATTTTGATGTGATACGTTTTCCATTGATGCGCATAAGCTGTTAAACAGTTGAGATCGTTTGACTGGCTTGGTTAGATAGGCAAAAAAACCATTCTCTAAACACCTGGCGGCTTCACCTCGTTGAGCGACAGAGGTCAGCATGAGCAGGATTGTTTTTCTAAACATTTGGTTTTCTTTGATTTTTTTACCTAAGGTGATGCCATCCATTTCTGGCATTTGCATGTCTAAAATAGCAATATCGTAAGAACAATCGTTGATTACAGCCTGCTGCATTTTTTCAAGGGCGCTGAAACCATCAGAGGCATTATCAACATAACATCCCCAACGTTCTAAATATTTTTGAAGAATCTTCCGGTTGGTTTGATTATCATCCACCACCAGTATTCGATGCTTGGAAAAATTTTCATGAATAGTTTGTTCAGGCTTTTCTTTTTTGTCCTGTTTTTTCATAACCGCAGTAAACCAAAATGTTGAACCTTTACCTTCTTCACTGTCTATGCCGATTTTGCCACCCATCAATTCAGCAAGTTGTTTTGAAATAGCCAAACCGAGTCCGGTGCCACCATATTTTCGAGTTGTTGAAGCATCAACCTGTGAAAAGGATTTAAATAATCGTTCCATCCGGTCTTTGGGAATGCCAATGCCCGTATCCCTGACACTAAATAAAATGGTCACATGTGTGTCTGTCTCATTGTCAAGCTTGACCTCAATAAAAATTTCTCCTTTTGATGTAAATTTTATCGCATTATTGATCAGGTTAATCAAAATTTGCTTGATACGACCAGGATCACCATTCAAGAAATGGGGGATTTTTTCTTCAATATCAAAAGCAAATTCAAGATTTTTTTCATCGGCTTTGATTGAAAGGAGGTCAACAATATTTTCCATGATAACAATGAGATTAAAATCAATGTATTCAATGTCAAGCTTTCCTGCTTCGATTTTTGAAAAATCAAGGATATCGTTCAGTATACTCATTAAAGAGTTTGCACTATTTTTGACAATTTCAGCCATCTCGTGCTGTTCTGAGTCAAGTGTCGTATCACATAGCAAGGTTGCCATGCCAATGATACCATTCATGGGGGTACGAATTTCATGGCTCATATTGGCTAAAAATGTACTTTTGGCACGATTGGCATGTTCCGCACTATTTTTCGCTTCAATCAATGCCTTTCTGGTGCGTTCAATAGATAGACCAAAAATAAAAATCATCAAAAATACGATTCCACCACCGATCAAATGCGTTGCCAATAGATTTTTATTAATTGTATAGGCCTCATATGGAAGGGTGACACTGATACCGCCGCGAATGTCTCCTTCTTTGTAGCCCTGTTTTGCATGGCATTTTAAACATCCTTTGGTGACCATAAGAGGAGCAATATATCGATAGATTCTTTTTGAATCAAGCGTTACAAATCCAGACCATTCATTGAGTCCTTTTTCAAAAAGGTCCAGTTTTTCAGCTTCCCAGGTTTCTGGTTTGTTTGCCGGCCGGATAGGGTTCAAACTCGTGATATGAAACAGTATATCAGATTTTTTTTTGGCAATTTCAGCAATCTGCCGCGTCATGAAGGCAGGATTTATTTTCGTGTATTGGATACCATCCATGCTGGTGATATCCCGTGAAGGTATATCCGCCAGATAAGGGTTGGGTTGAACCGCATCATTGATGGGTACATATACGCCGCCATGATTAGCATTCCATGTGCGCGTGAGTACCACTTGTTTAAAAAAGGATTTTGCACCTTGTAATGCGGTATTTTCCTCGTTTCTCTTCGCTGTTGTAATATTCCAGTAAAGAGAAGCTCCAACCGCTAGGGTCCATACCAAAAGACCTATTGCAATATATTTTTTCATTATTTTTTTCCATTAACAATCAAACAATCAAACAATCATCATGGCATCACCATAACTAAAAAAGCGATAGTCTTTCTGAATGGCTGTTTGATAGACATTCATTATTTGTTCTCGACCGGCAAAGGCAGCGATCATCATCATCAAAGTGGATTGGGGTAAATGAAAATTTGTGATCATGCTATCAACCACCTGAAATGAAAAGCCAGGGTAAATGAACAGATCGCAATAGCCTTTAAATGCATCAATCTTAGCTTTTTGCTGAAAAACATACTCCAGGGTTCGAACAGTGGTTGTCCCCACAGCAACAATACGATGTCCTTTTTTTTGAGCTGTTTGAATGATTTTTGCGGTTTGTGCTGAAATTTCAAGATATTCGGAATGCATCACATGTTCCCGAATATTGGTCACCCGAACCGGCATAAATGTACCATATCCCACATGAAGTGTAACCTCAACGATTTGGATGCCCTTTTTTTCAAGTTTTTTAAACAGTGCTTCTGTAAAATGAAGTCCGGCTGTTGGCGCAGCCACAGCACCCTTGTTTTTTGCATAGATGGTCTGATAACGCGTTTTATCTGAATCATGAGGTTGCCGCTGAATATAAGGCGGTAAGGGGATTTGTCCGACAGTGTTCAGAAATGTCAAAAAATCGGTTTTGCAAAAAAATTGTACGTCACATTTTCCATTGATGGGCCTTGTCATAACAATTGCCTGATCATTGTTTGAAAAATAAATGGTCGTCCCTGGTTTAGGAGCTTTGGAGGATCGGATCATACATGAACATTGAATGATTCCACTTTTTTTAGATTGATTAATGGCAGTGGTATAATCCAATATAAAAACTTCGATTTTGCCGCCCGTTTCTTTTTTTCCCAATAAACGTGCGGGAATGACACGAGTATTGTTGATAACCAGCACGTCATTGGGAAACAAGTTGTCGGTGAGCCTATTGAACGTCGAGTGCGATATTGTTTCGGTGGTGCGATTGTAAACAAGTAAACGAGATTGATCCCGTTGAATCGTGGCATCTTGAGCAATCAAATGCTTTGGAAGCATATAATCATAACAATCAATTGTAAAAGACATATTAATATTCCAATTATTCCAGAGATCTCAGGACATCTTCAATAAAGCGTCCATCAAAATCGGTACTTGGGCAGGAAACCTTTACAGTGTAATGATCACTTTTATCTGCAATATATGGAAAATAGCGGGAACGATTTTTCAACGCGGTTTTAACATAATAAAATCCATTGAAATTATTTAAAATATCGTGTTCTGATGCCGGCATGACGACCTGCATATTTTTATCGAGAATTTCATGAAAAAAGGCCTGATTGTTAAACCCGTTAAAACCTGACAGCCGACAGTCACCCGACAGAATAACACGATGAAGGTGAGCATCGTCCTGACTGGCAAAAACACCGTGTAGTTCAAAATTTTTTCCTATGGAAACATCGTACTGAGTGATAAAAAGATTAAACTCCTGATGTGTCTGCTGATGATTGGCAGAGGCTGAGACCATGATTGTGCCTGTGGTTTTAGTTTCAGGAGAATGGGGTATGATATTCAATGTGTTGTTGGTTGAGATACGAACCTCAATATCCGGATGATCCGAACCAGCGGATAACGTGATAACATCGCCATCCGGATCGATCACATCAATGGGAAGGGAGAACGGCTTAAAATTTTTACCCAATATAATAGGCGGAAATGTTTTTTGAAAAACCGGTGGTGAATCGGTATTGTCTTGAAACAGCAAATCAAGATCATGATTAAATTGCGGACACCAGGCATGGATCACATACTGATCCCCCAGTCCTTTTTGATATTGATAATAATTGGTTGAAATGGTTTTGGTTCCACGGGTTTTTTCTTGATATTCAACTTTTAAAGCTGTTTTGCCTATCTAACCAAGCCAGTCAAAATATTGTTCGATGGGCTGATCTGTTGGAGGCACAATCACCTGGCCAGCCTTGTCAAGAATTTTGAAATAAAACGCCTGATTCATGAATCCATTGTATCCTGTCAGACGACATCTGTTTTCCAAAATAAGCCTGTGGATATTTTGACTGTCTTGATGGGTGAATTCTCCAGGAATGTCGATTGTTTTTCCAAACCAGACACGCTTACCGGAAAACATGAGATTAAAATCATCCTGGGTTTTCATGCCATTGGTTTCAGCCGTCACGATAATTTGTACAGGTGATGTGTGTTGCTTGGATTTATTGGTTATCACAAGAAAATGATCCTCCATGCGAGTATGAATGCCAGTGTTGTTATCGTCGGATTCAACGGATAATGATACAGGTAAACCCATCGGGTGAAAAGCATCGATACGAATAACATGCCTTTTAAAATCTCTGGGTAAAATAATATCCGTTAATTCCCTTTGGATAACAGGCGGGCCGATATCAGCAAATAGCTCCATCTGCTCATCTTCGGTCATCACCTCGGTATTGATTTGGACATGATACTGTGCATGATCGGGCGTTAATTCATAGCAATGCATGGCTTGCGCTTTGTTTTGACAGAGGCTGACACTGATATGATAAATTCCTGGTTCAAAATCAACCTGTGTGGCTTTGGATTCTGGTGCATAGGATGACAGAAGCTGATGAAATCGATCATAAATATGAATATAAAATGCCTGATTACCATATCCACGATCCCCCTGGATAACTGTCGTTCCTTTTAATACAAGATTTTCATAGCGATCCTGATCTGTTTTAGAATCAAATTGTCCTTGAATCCTGTTGCCACTGATACGATCATTTTTTTCCAGATTGTTTGGCATACATGTATTTTTTTTGCAGGGTTTAATGGGATAATACAGGGTGATATGATTGGAAAACCGATAGGTCTGACCAATGCTTTGCTGATCTGCAAGAGATTCCAATACAATGGACTGGGACAAATCATAAAATCGGTTATGTTGCCCCCCCCATCCCATATTGATGTGATATAACGTTTTTCCATTGCGGTGCATTTTACCATCCACAATGGCCATATGATCAATAGGATGGCCCTGGATACTGATCAAAACCGGACGACGCGCATCAATTTCTTGATCAATGATATCAAAAAATTCTGGGTCTTCTGAATGGGTTTGTTGAATTTCATCAGAAAAACCAAAATGTGTTATAAAGCGGCTCATGTCAAAGGCTGCACCAGATTGTTCATGCGGCCCCTGACCAAATTGTGTTTGATTGATCATGCTGATATCTCGGATTACAGCTGCCAATTCATCAATGGAATAATTCGGGGTATCCGGAGTAATGGTCAGGGGCATTTTGTCCCAATACAGTCGTCGATCCAAAACAGCAGTGAAAGACTGGCCCTGCCAGGTATGATGCACGATTCCGCGCCCCCTTAAAGGATATTGATGGTAATAAAGTATTTGAGCCAGGGCAATGTTTACACAACCAGCAACAACGTGATTACCATCGATCATGGGAAGCGCTTTATTGAAAGGATAATGTTGATGCCATTGGGTTTGAATCAAATAAGGTGCTTTTATATCTGGTGATGTTTTTGATCGAACCGTTTGTTGGCGAACAATTTTTTTTTCAACCGGTCGTGCGGGGGTCATCTTCTGTGAAAAGGTGTTTTGAGGTGGCGGGGTATCAAAGTTGATATCCCACCCATTTTTAGAATCGTCTCTTGTGCAGGATGCAACAAGAAGGATTGCGATTAGAAAAATGAAAGAAACAGTAATAACTCTTATTTGATGCAGGTCGATTAATTTTTTCATTTGGATTCTTCCTGTACATGAACTGGATGAAAAGTATTACCCCTTGATGCGCTGCCGAAAGATCTCATACATGGTAACAGCCGCAGCAACCGATGCATTTAAACTATCCAATGCCCCCTTCTGTGGAATGCATAAGATCTGATCACAGGTTTCATGTACCAACCGCCGAATACCTTTTTCTTCACCCCCAATAACGAGGGCAACAGGTCCTTGAAATGATGTATCATAAATGGATTGTTGCGCTTTTTCATCCAATCCAAAAATCCAAAAACCATCATTTTTGAGTTGTTTCATTGTGCGGACAAGGTTGGTTACGCGGACAGCAGGAAGATGCTCCATTGCACCGGCGGATATTCTGGATACAGATGGAGAAAATGGGGCCGAGTTGTCCCGTGTGGTGATCAATCCTGTAACGCCAGCAGCCAGTGCGGTTCGCATGATAGCTCCCATATTGTGGGGATCAAGGATATGATCACAGATGATAAAAAAAGACTGCTCGTTGATTAGCGCATGAATATCAGACAAAGGTAATGCAGATACCAGAGCAGCAGTATGTTGATGAAGATCTGTCTGGGTTTTTTGTCTTAATAAAGGCTCAGGAATATATGAAATGTCAATTTTTTGTTTTTTTGCCAATGTAGCAATGACTTCTAAGCGTTTATTCTTACTATTTTCCACAATATAAATCTGCTTTATTTCCCTTTTTTGAGCAACAAGCGACTCGTGAACTGGATGGATACCGTAAAGCAACTCGGTTTGGGGTGATATTTCTTTCACAAATAATATTCCTTTGATTTTTATAAACAAGCAGACACGGTTAAATCGTTATGATATAATTTTCTCATACCGGTCCTTTATCAATGTAATGGACTTGGAGATATCAGTGATCGCACGCCTGTGCCGTTCTGATGCTGTTGTACTGCAAGATTCTTCTGCAAATTGAGATTGAATCAGTTGATTCACGTCTATTCTGCGACCGATTCCCATTTCTTCAATCATATATTTTTGAATTTGTTCCAAATCAGCGGATACCGGAAATAAATTATCTGTTTTAATTCCCAGGGGATGTTGTAAAACAGATTCCAGCATTTTGGGGGTGAGCCCCAATCGTCCATCGGGATCGAAAAAATTAACACCAATTTTAGCTGCGATATCGGGTTTACTACTGATAAACATTCCTGAACGAACAAGCAGATTGGTAAATTCTTGAACCGCTTTGGGATGGTTGCGAATTAATTTATTTTGCATGGCAACAACGCAGCAGGGATGATAATCCCATATTTCACTGGATAAATACATTAATTCCGCGTTACCATCGCTGATTGCTTTTGATCCCATTGGTTCTGCAACCATGAAGCCAGCGACTTCATCGTTGCAAACAAGTAGTTCAGGCATTTTGACCGGCGGGACGACTTCAAAAAAAACATCGGCATTGGGATTATCGGTCAAACCGGGTTTTAAACCAATTTCACGCATAAACATAAATGTCAACATGTGATGAATTGACAGCAGATGGGGAATATAAAAAATTTTGTTCCGATAAATATCTCGGAGCTGTTCACTGGTTTCTCCATTTTTTTTGCGTACACAAATGCTGCCATTTTTATGGGCATATAAAACAATATTGATGGGCACGCCATTAGCAAATAAATCCATGGCAATGGGTGCCAAAACAAAGGATGCGTCCACGATGCCAATTTCCAAAGAATGCTGAACAGCATTCCAGCTTTCCATGCAATGCGTTTCCAATTCAAAATATTGTGGCACAAACTTTTTTTCATCAATCAGGTAGCGTAATACCGCCAATGTCAGATGGTCTGTAATTTGAATATGCCCAACGCTGATTCGAACACGACCGGATTCAGTGATTTGAGGCTCATATGTTTCAGGAATAACTTCATCAGGTTTTTTATTGTACAAAACAGAATCAATAACCCGTTTTAATTCTTTGGGGCTGTATGGTTTGGTTAAATAGTCATTGGCACCGGCAGTTAGAGCCTTTTGAATGGATTGCTTTTCTCCCTGTGCTGTTGCCATAATAAATGGAACTGTTCGAAAAACAGTGCTGGCTCGAACCCATTCAAGGAGTTCATACCCTGTCTTTTCAGGCATGTTCCAATCACTGATAATCAAATCAAACGGACCATGCTGTGTGAGCTTTTCTATGGCATCACATCCATCTTGTGCTTCTGTAATATTTTGATAGCCGATATCACGAAGCATTTCCACAGACATTTTACGAACCATTCGGGCGTCTTCAACAAATAATATTGTCTTTAATTTTTCCACAATATTATCCTTTCCATGTTAAGGGGTCGAGCATCGTCCGTTTTCAAAATTTTGGCAGAAATGCCAACAGTTTAAAAATTTACAACGTTCGAGTAAAGGGCCATTCAAAAAACAAAATAATCAATTAGAATGAATACTTGTGTCATATCAATAGAAAAAAAGCAAGGATGTTTTGTGTATGGAGATAAAAAGATTCAGAACGGATAGATGCATGTTTTATATTAGGTATTGACAAGTGATGATCAATTATAAAATACTTGCAATTTTTACGTTGAATCTGACAAGCAGAAAAAACGTTAGTCATAGTAATAAAGCAAGGTTCATGCCGTTTATTTTTAAGCATGTACATTTGAAATTAAATAACACTAAATATTCATCCGGTGAGGAGAAAAAAATGAAACACAACCGATTGATTGCCATACTTGTGGCATGTTTTTTATTTCTTTGGATCGATTTAAACGCTGCGCCAATAACCTCTGAAACAGCAAAAACAATAGCCATCCATTGGATGTCATCCCAACACCGTCAACGCAGCAGTGTTCCAACGATTAAGCATGTTCAACTGCTTGAAAATGTTTATCTATGCGAATTGGAGAATGGCTTTGTTCTTGTGTCTTCAGATGATCGCCTGTATCCAGTCATTGGATATTCAGAGAATACTGGCATAAAAGACGTCCCTCCGGCCCTTCGTAACTGGATACAGCAATATCGTGTTTCTGATCAACAAACGGTAAACCGTCAAACAAAAGCTCATCCATTATGGGAAACATTGCTTAAAGACAGGATAACGGGTGTCATCAAAGCCAGCAGTGAGGTTTTACCGCTGATCAAAACACAGTGGAATCAAAATTTTCCCTGGAATGAAAAATGTCCCATGGATATTAATGGCCCTGGCGGTCGTGCTTATGCTGGATGTGTGGCTGTTGCAATGGCTCAGATTATGAAATATTGGGGCTTTCCCGTTCAGGGGACAGGGATTCATTCATATAAAAGTGATGTGTATGGAACATTGAGCGTCAGCTTTGATATTAATTATCCCTGGGGAAATATGTCTGATACAACAGCCAATGATTCGGTCAAAACATTGCTCTATCATTGCGGGATTTCAGTGGATATGGATTATGGGCCAATAGCATCCAGTGCTGATGCTAAATATGGCCCCGCCCACGCATGGGTTACTTATTTTAAATATTCGCCATCCATTGTTTCTGCGGAAAGATCGGATTATACAGATAATGACTGGTTACAAATGATTCGTCAGGAATTGTCAGAAAAAAGACCGATTTTGTACTATGGAAGGAATCAAAACAATCAAAACGGTCATGCCTTTGTGTGTGATGGTTATCAGTCCAATGGATTTTTTCATTTTAACTGGGGCTGGGGTGGTTCCTTTGATGGCTATTATGCTTTAAATACATTAACACCCGATTCAGACAGTGATTATTCTTATCAACAAGGGGCAGTCTTTAAAATCGAACCCTCTTCGCCAGTCAGTCTGATTTTTCCATACAAAGAAAGCTTTGAAGGAGACCTCATTCCCGATCCCTGGATTGTCAAAGGAGATGATGCATACGTTGGTTTAAAAGAAGCGCATTCAGGAGTCAAAAGTTTATTGTTGAATGATTACACCACAACAGAAACAGGCATTGCCACCGCTCAATTGAAAATCAATGTTCCTGAGGAAGGGGCAAGCCTTCGGTTTTATATCAAAAGGGGATATAGTCCATCACCATCAGATTACAACCAGCATAAGGCTGAAATTCGAACCGAGTTTGGCGAGACTGTTCTGCACAGCTTTTTTGAAGGTGATTTTAATGACTTGGAATGGCAAGCGTATTATCTGGATTTGACCCCTTGGAAATCCCAAATCATCCGACTGTATTTTGAACAAAACAATTCATCAACAGAGAAGCGTCAATGGATGTCCATTGATGATGTCTCCATAAAACAAGAACCCATTGCCAATTTTGATGTGAATAACCGCCTTGTTTATGACGGCCAAACCATTCAGTTTAAAAATCTTTCGACAATGGCAAATAATTTCTTATGGCAATTCGGCGATGATATGACATCTTTGGAAGCTCACCCCACGCATCAATATAAAAACCCGGGTCGCTATACGATAACGCTTACTGTAAACAATGGTGATGCCTCTCTTGTCAAATACAATTATATTCACGTCCTGCCAAAATACACGCCCTCGTACACGCTTGAAAATGGCGGAAATTTCGAAACCCGGCCCGATGATTTTGCAAGCGTTCTTCTCGACGGCTCCATCAATTTATGGGAACATGGCACGCCTGGAAATGTGCTTTATACTGCTCATTCTGACTTTCAAGTTTGGAAAACTGGATTGTCTATCCATATTGAAAAGGAGAATTACACCAGCGCGTTGGTCACACCTCTGTTTAACCTGTCAGCACCTGGAACCTATGCTGTTCAATTTTATCATCAAATGGATACCTATTATAATAATTGTCCGGGGGCAGCGTGGATGGAATTCACTTTAGATGAGGGACAAACCTGGAATCGACTGGGCACGTATGAAAATAATCCAGTGGGTTCTAAAAATTGGTACAATCGAAGCAGTCATGATGCCTCACCGGATAATGCCCCCTGTTGGTGGAAGGAGCTTGATTCATGGACCTGTGCACGATTGATGATCCCTGAATTTGTGGGACAGGCATCTGTTGGTTTTCGATTCGTTTATCGCGTTGAATCCGGATGGGGCGGGGAACTGACTTATCTCATTGATGGATGGAGTATTGATGATTTTGAAATCCAATATATCCCTCCAACCGCAGATTTTGAGCATTCAAAACTGGCCTATGTTGGGCAACCCATTCAATTTATTGATCGTTCTGTTTATGCATCATCCTGGCGATGGTCTTTTGGTGATCAAACCATCAGTACAGATCAACATGCAAACCATACCTATACCGCGCCTGGATATTATACGATTTCTCTTGAAATTAACAATGCCACTGATGTCTGCACACATGAACAGGGAATTCATGTCTTACCAGAACGTGGTATTCCCTATTTACCAGAAAAAGGCGGGAACTTTGATACTCACACCGATGATTTTGATAGCCAACGTCTCACAGGATCAATTGATATGTGGGAACACGGTCAACCGGATAATGCACAGATCGCCCTGCAATCGAATTCACAGGTTTGGAAAACCGGATTAAATGTGCCCCTCTCCAAAGACAATTATCAATGTGCCCTTTACACACCCAATTATAAACCCACACAAAAAGGAACCTATGCGTTGAGCTTTGACATGAGCATGGATGTCACCTATGCCAATGGCCCTTTTGCCGTTCAATGTCAGTATTCAACAGATAATGGTCAATCCTGGTTTCGACTGGGTGAAGACAATGATACCTTGGGCCAAAATTGGTACAATCGAGGGCCTTCATCAGACCATCAAATTGATTCATCCATATTCACCGATCAGATGGGATGGACAAGCATTGTCAATCATCAGCCGGTCTCCTATCCAATGAATCTCGATGTGTCTGTACAGCAAATAGCTTTCCGATTTGTTCTTTCTGTTGTTGATGTTTTTTCCGACGGCTATGATCGCGATGGCTTTATGATTGACAATATTTCTCTCACCGGGCCATCATCCGGTCAGCCGGATCTTTGGGTGTCTCAACATCAGCTCGTTTTATCTGCCTTAGCAGGTTCTAAGCAAATCAACATAGAAAACATGGGCGAAAATGATCTGTCATGGCAGGTTGTCAGTGATATACAATGGCTGGATATCCAACCGACAGGTGGACAAAATGATACTGTTATTACAATTTCTTATGATGAAAACACCAGCCAGGCGCGTACCGGCTGCATCACCATTCAAGCTGAAAATGCCCTGAATGGTGTCCAATCGTTGTGTATTATACAGGATTCACCAGCGACATCACCGGTTATTTCCATGATCGCTGATACCCTCATCAATGAAAACAGTCCGGGGAAATATGTCTATTTTACAGTAACCGATCAGGAAACGCCTGGCAATCAACTGAACTTATGGGCAGAATCCAGCAACCCCACCCTGATTCCCAATGACTATACTCATTTGGCAATGGGTGGGCCAGTTGATCAACGGCATCTTTTTCTCTTGCCAGCCCCTGATCAGAAAGGTGTGGCGGTGATTTCCATATATGCGCGAGATACGGATGGTTTGACAGGGCAAAGAGATTTCACAGTCACGGTTCAAAAAGAAGCCTTCATTGATCTGGATATTAATCATGACAACAGGGTTAATCTTAATGATTTAATTTTGGGGTTGCAGGTTTTGTCAGGTGATGCAATTCAAATAGACATTAATGAGCAAGTAACTCTGGCAATCGTTCTTCAAATATTTTATGTGATCTATCAATGATAAATTGAAGGGTGCATTCCCAAAAAGCTATTAGAAGTAAAAAAATGTCTTGTACCAGAACTGTCTAAATCTATTTTTATACCATTGACATATATTTCAAATCCGACATTTTTACGAAATAATGAAATAACATGCATCCACCTGTTGACAGGATAATGGGGCTATAAGGATATTTTTTCATTAAGCCATAAATGAAACTAATTTACTAAGATCTTTATCATCCAATTCTGTTATTTCTTTAATCATGTTAAGATCAAACCCTTTGTTCAATAAATTTATTGCAATTAAG
>PEAL01000109.1 GCA_002753725.1 Deltaproteobacteria bacterium | reverse complement strand
ACCGCTCAAATCATCAAAGAAAAAGACTTGAAAAACCATCTTGAAGCTGCCCCTGAAAATCAGCAGGATGACAAAGACGACGATGAAGAGGATCCCCAGGATACTCCAGATTCATCATCATCAGACGCTGCCCCAGATAAAGAACTTAATAAAAAGGACAAAAAACGTCAGGCATTGCGTCATGGAATTATTCATAAAGAAGATCTGTTATCTGATTACCAAATCTCTCGCGCTCTGGATATTTTAAGAGGGTATGAAATTTTGAATGCTTTTCATAAAACTTCACAGAAAGACGCGCCATTGATAGCTAAAGATAAACTTTTGGAAAATTGATCTGAAACAACCAATATACGTCTAAGTTAAGTTAGAAAGAAATATGACTACCTCAAAAAAAGAATCAACCGCTTCTCTTGTAGCCGACTGGGAAGCCTTGCAGCGAATATTTATTCGCCCAGAAAAAGATCACGGCAGACAACGCCTGGTGAAATATATGGAGCAAATCCTTTTTGGGCTTCATGATTTTTTGAAAGAACATGTCGGCATTACGGAAGATGTCAGCCTTCAGGAATTATCTGATCGATACATGGACAGTGAAATTAATTTGTTGCCATCACAAAAACTGGCCGATGTTATCAAGGGGATTATTGATAATATTGCACCTCATGCCGTCAATGTGGCTTCTCCATATTTTATTGGTCATATGACCTCGGCCATCCCTTTTTTTATGGTACATTTACATACCATTGTCGCTGCGTTGAACCAAAACCTGGTAAAACTTGAAACATCGAAAGTCGTATCCATCTGGGAACGACAGTTGCTATCCAAAATTCATCGGCTCTTATTTCAAAAAGATACATCTTTCTATGCTGACCATATACAAAACCCCTCAAGCACCCTGGGTGCTTTTGTCGAGGATGGGACACTGGCGAATCTAAGCGCAATGTGGGTGGCTCGAAACCGCTTATTTCCAAACTGTGATACTTTCGCAGGCCTTGAAAGAGAAGGGGTTGGGCGTGCCCTCGAAGTCTATAAAAAAAAACGTGCAGTGATACTGGTATCAAAGATGGGGCACTATTCTCTGAGCAAAGCAGGTGGCATCCTGGGTATTGGCAATGACAATGTTATTCGAATACCTGTCACTGAACATTTTCAAATGGATACCCATGCTCTTGAAAAACAGATACACCAATTGAACAGTGAAAACGCAGCCATTATTGCAGTCATCGCCATTGCCGGAACCACTGAAACCGGTACCATTGATCCTATCAATGATATCAGTCATATTTGTAAAAAATATTCCCTTCATTTTCATGTGGATGCTGCCTGGGGAGGGCCAACCCTCTTATCAGATAAATATCGCTCTTTGCTATCTGGTATTGAGCATGCAGATTCTGTCACAGTTGATGGGCATAAACAACTTTATATGCCCATGAGCTGTGGCATGGTTTATTTTAAAGACCCACAAGCCATGGACGCCGTTGCTTATCATTCTGCATATGTCAATCGCCCGGGGTCTGTTGATCTGGGAATTCGATCCATTGTTGGTTCACGAGCGGCGACATCCCTTGTACTTGGTAATGCTCTGGAAATTATGGGAAAAAAAGGATACGCCCTCTTAATTGATCATGGCATTGAACTGGCCAAAGAATTTGCAACAGAAATTCAAAAACGAGAACTGTTTGAACTCGTATCAAGCCCGCAGCTCAATATTTTAACGTATCGGGTATTTCCTGAATCTATCCGAAAAGAATGGCACACAGCATCTTTTGAACAAAAACAACGTCTCAATGAAAACCTCAACCAACTGAACCTTCGCTTGCAACGCCTTCAGCGACAAGCTGGAATCAGTTTTGTTTCCCGCACAACCATCGAGAAAGATCAACTCAAACAGGTCGTTCTTCGTTCCGTGCTGATGAACCCCATGACCAATATAACGATTATTCGGGAAATCCTGGATGAACAAGAATCAATTTTTGTAAACCATTTAAAAGAAAGGAGTCAGCAATGATATGTACTTTTTGTTTTTTGTTTCAATAATTTTTCATTTTTATGTTGACATCAAATGTTTACATTGCTATTAAATAGACAAGCAGAAAGAAATGTTACATTTGTTTACAGTGAATAATGCATGGGGTATCCATTAAGGTTAAAAAAAAATAACATTTAAAAGGATTTTTTTGACATGAAAACCAGGTTCTTTGTTATTTATATATTATTGATAGCTATTGTATTGACAATTAATGTCAATGCCGCCGATAATGACGCAGCATCAACAACAGATCAAACGGTATCTGCACAGGAGATCAAAAATCCTCCTGTAGCTGTGGTCACGGAGCCAACGTTTGAAACCCAACCTGTCATAGAAGGTAATGATATTGTTCATACGTTTGTTATCAAAAATACTGGCGGTGAAACACTCAATATCAGCCGTGTAAAAACTGGCTGAGGGTGTACGGCTGCCTCTTTTACGAGGAATATCCCCGCCGGTGGCGAGGGAACAGTAGAAATAAAGATAAAATCAAATGGTTATGCTGGAAGAACAGCGAAAAAAAGTGCAACAGTATATACCAATGACCCGAAACATCAAACACTCACATTGACATTATCAGCAAAAGTGAACATGTTTGCTCGTTATCCCTCAAGAATAACCCTGGAAGGGAAAGCAAACGCAGCAATTTCAGTCAAGCATACCATTGTGCCAGAACCACAGTTTAAGTTTGATATTGTTAAAACCTTTGCAGATAATGGTCAGTTTATTAAATTTTCTTTGGAAAAACAAACGAGTCAATTTACCCTGACCGTGGAAAACACAAAGACGACTGCGGGGCGATATTGGGATCGAATTCATTTGGTTACAGACAGTAATGTACAAAAAGAAATTACCATTCCCATATATGGGACGATTACAGAAACAACAAATGTTGAAAAGAAGCCTGATGAATAAAAATCTCGAGAGTTGAACGTTTTCTGAAATTTGGCGTAGATGATTCTTGACTATTTTAAGTTTTTATAAGTTTTTATAAGTATTTAAGTCCCTAACAGCTTTTGCACTATTAATAATTTTAAATAGTTGGGAGTCATTTGTGCCAAACGTGATAACTCTCAAGCAACAACAAGGAGGTGATGCCATGAAAAGCCAAAAATCTTTTATCTCTACGATTTATATTGCAGTTTTAATATCGGTGATTATTTTTCAGGCGGAATCCTATGCAAAAAGAGGCCCTGTGGGCTTGCTTATTCAGGTACAAGGCGATGTGTATCATTCTTACCGGGGAAAAAGTGAAAAAAAAGTTTACCGCAACATGTTTTTGTTTAGCGGCAGCACCATTGTTACCAAAGCAGGCAGTACTTGCCGACTGATCGATCAGATCAATTCAACCCTGATAGACCTGTCAGAAAATACAGAAATTCAACTGATTGATAATGGTATTCATGTTGTCAAAGGTAATATATCTGAGGGCCCGATCAATGGTGGACTTCTGAATGGCATTCGAAGAAAATATGCGCGGGCTCAACGATATTCCAGCATTCAGAGAAATGCGCGCAAAAAAGTGGAGATTGATTTTTTTACAGCCAAATCCATGACCATTTCAAAAAAATATCCCGATATTGTTTGGGAGAATTTAGGGCCTGAATATACCTACATACTTCATATCAGCGGTAAAGCCTTCGTTATTAAACCTTCCAATGATGAAAAAGATCTTGTTCGCTATTCATTAATTGATATTTTGCCAGGTCAATATTCTTATCAGGTTGAGGTTGTAAAAAACGATACCGTTGTTGCAACATCCAAAGCAGACCATCAAATTATTGTTCTTTCTGATAAGGAGCAACTTGATATAGACAATTCTGGAGAATGTTTAAAAAAAATAAGTTCAAACAATCCTTTTCTGCAAGCTTACATCCTGGATGATAAGGGCTTGACAGTGGCTGCAATGGATCTTTTACGTGAAGATTCTTCACAGAATCATCACAATAATGAAACCCGGTTATGTCACATCAAAACATACAGTGACCTTGAATTAAAGAAATGCAAAGCTAAAGAGCAGGTTTTTTTTTATCAAAACCTCAATGATTAGGAACCCAAATTAATAACGTTCCCATTATAGCGCCTATATTTGGGGTGTGCCCAGCTTCCCAAATATAAAGACTTCCCTTTTCTTCTTGACAGCAGATGCCTACTGCTTTATATATCGATACATTCATCTTTAACGATATAGTTTTTTCTTTATTCAAGGGCATATATGAAAAATTTTCTCAAAGTCATGAAAGCATTATCTGACCCGAATCGGATTAAAATTGCGAAGATGCTTCAACACAAGGAACTGTGTGTTTGCGAAATTCAGGCAGGCCTCTCATTGGCACAATCAACCACATCAAAACACCTGAAAATTCTTGAAGATGCTGGTATTGTTCAATTTAAAAAGCAGGGTTTATGGATTAATTATTCCTTATCCGATGGGTGTGAAAACCGTTATGTTTCCGTGATACTTGGAAACTTGAGGAATTGGTTAAACGATGATCCCGATATTCATTCTCTTGTAGATGGCCTGCATCGCCTGGATCGAAATTATCTTTGCAGCAATAAATATCAAAAAGAAAAACTATAAAATGAAGATGTTTCTGAATATGAAAGTCAGAATGAATAAGGAATGCTCGAATAATAAGTTCGGCTGCCCTGGCTATCATATTTCGCGCTTTCAGCGCTAAGGAATACTTGAAAAATAAGTTCCCACTTTAGATTGGAGTCCCAAAGCTAAAGCTTTGGGAGTTACAGAAAAACAACGCATTGAAAATCTAAGGAATTCCCAAAGCTAAAGCTTTGGGACTCCACCCAAGGGACGTTAAGTTGACATAATATGTGCAAAAAATTTTGTTTTATGGATTAATATATCGATATATTTCGATATGTAAATCAGAAAAGAGGATTTCATGAAAGAAAGAACAAAGCTTATTTATTTGATAGCCATTTATATTGCTTGCTATTATACACCTTTTCACTCTGAAATTATTCGAAACTCTGGTTTGGAAGCATTTTTAATGCTTCAGGAATATGCCAGGGAGCATGTGTTAACCTGCTTGATACCTGCATTTTTTATTGCAGGTGCCATTGCTGTTTTTATTTCCCAGGCATCGGTTCTAAAATATTTTGGTCCTCAGGCCAAACGCGTTTTATCTTATGCTGTGGCGTCGGTTTCCGGAACAATTTTAGCTGTTTGTTCATGCACTGTGCTTCCGCTTTTTGCTGGCATATATACCAGAGGCGCAGGAATTGGGCCGGCAACGGCTTTTTTGTATTCTGGACCGGCAATCAATGTTTTAGCCATTGCATTGACAGCACGTATACTCGGATGGCAAATTGGCCTTGCCAGAGCGATAGGAGCTGTCGTCTTTGCAATAGTCGCAGGCTTATTGATGTCTAAAATTTTTTATAAAGATGATCAAAAAAGGACAGCCGGCCAAATATATCTTCCAGATGAATCAGACAAAGGACGCACCCTTTTTCAGGATACTACGTTCATCTTTACCCTTGTGTTAATTCTTATTTTTGCTGCTTTTGCCAGCCCATCAGAAGGTTCATCACGTTTATGGATATTTTTATTTTCAATGAAATGGTACATGACTATTCTTCTGTTAATTGGGACTGTTGCGATGATATCCAGGTGGTTTACCAAAGAGGAATGTTTCACCTGGTTTGATTCCACATGGAGTTTTATGAAACAAATATTTCCACTTCTGTTTATTGGCGTACTGTGCGCTGGTTTTTTGTTGGGTCGCCCTGGACATCCTGCACTGATACCAGAACACTATATTCAAGAATTACTGGGTGGAAATTCACTATGGGCAAACTTTTTTGCCTCAATTGCCGGCTCATTAATGTATTTTGCAACACTAACGGAAATCCCTATTTTACAGGGATTAATGGGATCAGGTATGGGGAATGGTCCGGCTCTTGCGCTTTTATTGTCCGGCCCTGCACTGTCACTTCCCAATATGCTTGTTATCAATGGTGTTATCGGACCTAAAAAAACCGCCACTTTTGTTGCAATTATTGTTATTTTATCAACAATTGCCGGATTAATCTACGGAATGATTGTCGGTTAAATTTAATTTTTGAGAATTCAAAAAGAAAGGATTTTTACATGAATATTAAAGTATTAGGCCCTGGATGTGCGAAATGTTCACAAACAGAGAAAATCGTTAAAGATGCAGTATCGGAAAGTGGTATGAATGCCACAGTTGACAAAGTGACCGATACCATGAAAATTGCCGGTTTTGGTGTTTTTGGCACGCCGGCCGTGATTGTGGATGGTGATGTCAAATGTGTGGGAAAAGTTCCCACAAAAGAAGATGTTTTGTCATGGATAAAATAAACACTATGAGGAGAAAAAACAATGAGATTATTGGCCGAATGGTTTCCTGAATTTTCTGAAGAAATGGACAAAATTGATGAAATTTACAAAGAAAAACGAACCATTGATGAAAAAACCTATCAATTTATTTGTTTTGCCCTTTCAATTAAGAATCGTTCAAAGCCATGCTTGATCAAGCATTTTATGGGTGCTTTGGAAGCTGGCGCCACAGTCAAAGAGCTTTCATATATTATGGCTTTGACTTTTAGAGAGAGTGCTGGTGGTGATGATTGTTGGACCCATGACGCTCTGGGAGATTATAAACAAATGATTGCCGATGGCATCAAGAGTTGTTCTTGTTGTCAAAAATAAATGATGTATTTTTGACAAACGCTTAAAAGACAAACCATAGCGATGCACGCCGCTGCATCGCTATGTCATCCTGGTTCAAACAATGAGAATAAACTTTTGCTCCGACAATTTAGGACTCCACTATTCATCGAATGAAGGATCGTGTCTCCGAAATTAAAATGGGGAACTTATTTTTCGAGCATTCCTAAGAAAAAAAATCTCCGACTTTTGGGAATGCGCCCAAAGCGAATTAAAAACCAGCAAGCATCTGTAATGCCCGAATGGCTTCTGGTAAACCCATTTTACCATCAGCGGCCAGATCCCACTCACGCAAGGCTTGCTCAACAGCCATTTCCAAATCTTCTTGCGTGTATGTACCGGTTGACATCGGCAAGAATTCGGGCCATATGGTTTGACCGGCCATCACAGAAAGATTTTGAGATATACTGATAAAGTTAGGTGATATTGCTCTCAGTAAATAATCTGATGGGGGTAAATCACTGAAACTAAAATACCCGTCGTTATTCGTTGTTGTGGTGTAAAAATGACCGGAATTATCCATCAGATAAAGTGTGGCATTGATTACAGCGAGGTTCTCATGTCCGGCAATGTTTGTTACCAGTTTTCCGGATATACCGCCGGTTGTGGATGGTGTTGATGAACGTTCGTCTGCGCCAATATCAGGTCGTGTGCCACGAAGGTCTTTATCGATATCATTGGAAACCTCTTCAAGGGGAAGTGCCTGATCAATGACAGTTACTGCTTGTTCTGATAAATGAAGATTACCATTTTCTAAGTCCATAAACCATTCGGGTTTTGCATCTGTAATGTTTCCTTCAATATGCGCAAAACTGCCATCACGGTTCATAACAGGGCCATCGGTCAGATTATACCGAATATCACCACTGATATCTCCAAACGTATTGGTATATCGATATTCAATGGTCCAGGGGAAGGTCTCATTTTGAATGATGGTATTATGATACACTTTGACATTGTGCGCACGATTCAGACTTATGGCAACATCTCCAGAACCTTTGCGGAAAAATACATTGTTTCGGATCACGCCACCCATATGATCATTGTCATCGCCCGATGGATTTCCAAATTGTACGCCCATATCACATTCAATAAAATAATTTCGCTCAAGAATCGTGTCTTTGCTTTGATGCCACATAAGCACTGCTGCGCCTGCCAGCATACCAGAATCTTTTGGCGCACGGATATTTTTGAAAATAGTGTCCTGGATAATCCATCCCTTACCTCCCAGAATATCAATACCATCGGTGTAATAGCTATTTAAATAGGGATGCATTCTTGCATGATCCGAGTATTCAATCAAACAGCCCGAAACCAGGCCATAATCACATCCCCGATCAACATCCTGGCTCCAGGATACCTTGATAAATTGTTCTCCAGCGTCAATCAGATGAAGATTGATCAACTGCGGACGTTCTGCGCCTTGCTCGCCTTGAATCTGAATACAATGATAAAACGCATCTCTGATAGTCATATCTTGAATCGTGATATCCACCACATGGCGAATTAAAAAAATATTGCTGGCATTATCTGGAACCGCATTTGAAACATTTCGTTTAAGCACTACAGAATCCGGATGACCGCTTTCACTCTGAAAAATGATACGGGTCAAAGGCATCTCGTTTTCTGACCAGTTTTTTCCCACAACCAGCGTTTGATCAAGCGTATAGGTGCCATCAGCAATTAAAATTCGAGTATTGGATGAAAGATTTCTTACCGCAGCAGTGAGTTCTTCAACCGTTGAAACCCTGATATCCGTGTAATTACCAAATATTCGTGTGATTTCAATTTGTTGCTCATCAGATTTTCCATATGTATCCCATGCAGTTACAGTGATAACATTGACACCTTCATCCAAATAAATATCAGTGATTGTCCATTGATTATTGGAAATTGTAGCTGCTCCGATTGCAGGTTTCCGATTTTCATAGGTAACCATGAATTCGATTTTTTCAATGCCAGTGTCATCATTCGCATTGCCAGATAAATTAATGCTAACATCTGTCGTATGGGTATAAGGAACAGCATCAATGGTCAGAACAGGCGCTGCCATATCTACAAATATGTGAATGGTTTCACTGTCAGACAATGTTCCATCCGAAACCATAAACGTTGCCGAATAGATACCACCTTCAGCATCCGATGGTGTCCATATAAAGAGTTGAGAAAGTTCATTAAATTGTGCCCTTGAGGGCAAGTTAATTGCAGAAAATAAAAGGGCATCATTGTTGACATCTGTCGCAGATATTTTAAACATCAGCGTTTGACCATCACTGATATATTGATCGCCAATTGGGTCAAGAACAGGGGAATAGTTATCATTTTCATTTGCCGGTGTAATCAGTAGTTTGTTGCCCAGATGACTTTTTTCTATGATAAAATCTTTTATGGTCACCAGACTGTATTCATCAGCCACAGCCGTGCCTCTTTGAATGATTTCTTCGGTTTCAAGACGTTTGTTTTCCCAATAGTACAGTTTGCCAGCTATTACTGAAAAGGCTTGCAATTTTCGCGGTGTAATATCAGCAATGGCATTTGGGTGCGGACTGTTATCATTTAAACGGATAGCCAGTTCATAGCGGTCGGGTTGATCGATCATATCATCAATGGCCCGGTCATCAAAATCAAACAGCTTCCTGGACCATTCGATGATCCGATAGCCATTAATTACACCGGAAGGATCACCATCAAACACTTGAGGTGATGCTGTAAAATTAATCACTTTCGCCATGCCTGTTTCCGTGTGTATCCCTCCGGCATTGGCATCGATGCTCAGGTTTTTCAATGCTGGAATACTTTCATTTTTAACAATCGTTCCAAAAAGAGAGGCAAAGGATGAATCCCAACCCGAATGACCGCCATCAAAAATATTGGCATTGAACGCACGTTTAGCAACTTTCATGTCCTGATAAAACTGAGGCAGTGGGAAATATTGAATACTGCCATCACGCTTGCCATTGCTCATGGATAAGAATGGCATGTCTTTTATCATATGATTACGTGCATACCATCCGGAATTCATCCACAACCAGACCGGTGTACCATCGGACAGCACTATTTCCTCTTCAGGATTTCCCCATAATTGACATCCTTCATTGCGCCAGCCTTCTTGTACAACCTGATAATTGTCATCCACGCCGTGTATATTCAATTGCCAGTTTGGACATCCAACAACAGAATGGACCGATGCAAATATTTCTGGATGTTTTAATCCAAAATTCATGGCGCCGGTGCCGCCCATGGAACCACCTCGGAGATAAATACGATTAGCATCGACGTTATAACAATGTTTTACCCATTCGATATAATACATGATACGATTTTGCGTGTATGGAATAAAAACGCCGCCTTTTTCCTGGGTTTTATAATTGCTTCGACATCCAGACCACCAGGTTTGAAGGCTGTCATATTGATAGCCATCATAAGGCATATTTTTTGTTGGCGGCATGTAATCATCCGGAACAATGGTGATCATCTTATCATACGCCCATGAGTTATAATAGGTTGTGGAGCGTCCACCCAGCATAATTTCAACAGCAGATGGCGTTTCCATATCAGCGGCGTCATCAATATTAATCATAAAATTAAATGCATGCCCCTCATTATAGCTCATGCGATGATCTGCCCAATGGACATATTCTTGAACCTGTTTTCCATTATCATTTGTCAGGCGTTGCCTGATAGGACGTGGTAAATCAATCGTTTCTGACACAGATGTTTGAATACTGTTTTCCTGAGAAAAATCATTCCGATTTTCATTACCTTCCATAACCGATGTCACGGCATAATAGTAGTCGCCTTCATCTTGAAGGGTGTAAACAAACAGTCCTGTATCATCAGGAAGTTCATCAGCATCATCATGAATACTATAATTGAAATCCGATTTTAAGACTTCAGAACGACGGGCATTATATCCAGACTGCTGATGAACTTCCGCGATTCGTTGGGCATCTTTTAAATTTTCGGCAGTAATGGGAAACGCAGAGCGGTACACCCTGTATTGCATGTCGTAGAAAATGCCATCATATGGAACTTCTTTCCAGGTAATAAATGTCTGACCGGATCGATGGAAAACATCCAATCCTTTCACCTGGGCCTGATTATGAATAATATCTGTTTCATAGGTGATTTCCAAAAATGGCCGCATATAGGGATCTTCCATTTTATCCGATGGAATGGTCCTGTCAAAAGTTATGCCCATATTGGTTTCTGGCTGATTGATCCAGAGTTGAACGAGATCAGTCATATCAAATCGATAAAACTGTTTTTTTCCTCTGCCGATACCATAGATGGTTTGAATCGGTTCTTTTTTGACACAATCGGCAAAAGAACCATCGGTTGTCCAGGGAATATTCGCATTTTTTGTTCGTGTGCCAATATTGCTGGGATTCCACAAACCTGTCCCTGATGGATCCAGAATTTGATAGATGGAAATACCATCAAGAAAAGCGGATGTTCCAAAAGCCCAGTGCGTGCCATCCACAGGCATCACATATTCAGCCTTGATAATTGTCACATCGACGCCAATGGCATGAATATCAAAATAAACAGCATTTCTCCGTGCCAGGCCTGAAGCGTGATCATAAGGTTTATCATTTTGATGGTACAAGATATTGGAATCCAGATGACCTTCACCAGGATAGTATCCAAACCAGGCTGTTTTCAGAACGCCCTCATGATCCAGTCCAGGGGCTGTTCCGCCAAATCGTTCGGTAACAATTGATTGTGCTGCAAATAAATTGCTGCTCATGACGAATATTGCCACGACTGCCAGGATAAGTTTTGATTTTAATGTTGACATGTTAACCTCCTTTATAAAGCAAAATTTAATTGTCGATCATTCACTTGCGTCATAAAGCAGGGACTGTGCCATAAAAGATAACTACTTAACAATAAAAGATATATATAATATTTGATAGGGTCGTACGATTACAATAACTGTAAAATATTTACATGGCAAAGCTGTTTTTTACGTAAAGACATAGGATAAAACAAAAGATATTGAATGACAGGCTTGACAACTTCTATTTATGCATATACATCAAAATATCTTTTGAATATTTAGGAATAACGACCGAATAAGGAATCACAATTAGATAACATTCCCTTGGTGGAGTCCCAAAGCTTTAGCTTTTGGAACTTACAGAAAAGTTATTTAATCATGATTCCTAAGTAACTCCCAAAGCTAAAGCTTTGGGACTCCACCCAAGGGACTTCAAATGGGAACGTTATTTAATCGTTATTCTTTAGATTTAAAATCAAAGAAAGATCCATCCCCAAAAAATAAACCATAAACATGCAAGGAGGTTTTTTTGAAACCCTTTTCTATTTCCCAATTAATTCCGATTCCTGGTATAGATTATACCAGTTGGTTCCCTTTTCCCACTATCAGTCAAAGCATCAATATCCCTGATGATTTGTCAAAAGTTACGGTGTTTGATCCATCGGAAGAAGTCGATCCTGAGGATGCCGGATTGACTGAAAATGATATCAAAACCATATGGAAGGGCGTTGAAAACTATTACCGAACAGGTGTTCACCCTGCCATTGCATTGTGTATTCGGAGACAAGGCAAGATTGTCCTGAAACGAACCATTGGTCATGCCTGTGGCAATATTCAGGGTGAACCTGAGGACACCAAACGTATTATCATGACTCCGGAAACCCCTATCTGTCAGTTTTCAGCATCAAAAGCAATCACCGCAATGCTGATTCATCACCTGGCAGAAAAAGGAAAACTACATTTAACGGATCCGGTAAGTCATTATATTCCTGAGTTTGGTGTACATGGAAAAGAAGATGTGACCATTTATCAGGTCTTAGGGCACCGCAGCGGGTTTGGAATTATCCCGGATAATGTTAGTGCCGATGTTTTGTTTGATCACAATGAAGCGTTGAAAATGATCTGCGAGATGAAACCCCAGTATCCTGCAGGCCATACCGCATCCTATCATGCCATAACTGGAGGCTATATTCTTCATGAACTATTGCAAAGGGTCACAGGCAAAGATCTTCGAGAGTATCTGAGAGAAACCATCCAGGAGCCCCTGGGTTTTAAATATTTCAATTATGGCATCGACGAAAAAGACGTTGACAGCGTTGCAAAAAGTTATTTTACAGGATGGCCGGTGACGTATCCCTTTACATTGATTATCAAACGATCATTGGGCGGGCCCTGGGATATGGCCATTAAAATGGCCAATGATCCCAGATTTTTTACATCTATTATTCCATCAGCCAATATTGTCGCAACCGTTGATGAAATGTCCCAGTTTTTTCAATTGTTATTGAATGGTGGAGAGTTAAACGGTGTCAGAATTTTTGATCCACTCACTGTCCGACGAGCGACCATTGAAGCAGGAAAGATGCAACTGGACAAATCAATGGTTCTGCTTCCTATCCGGTATAGTGCGGGAATGATGCTGGGAAGTAACCCTTTTGGTATGTTTGGGCCAGAAACAAAGAACGCTTTTGGCCATTGGGGATTTATCAATTCATTTTCCTGGGCTGACCCGGATCGTGATATTTCTGTTTCCATGCTCAACACAGGAAAACCCTTTTTAAGCACGCATCTTGTCAGTCATTTTGATTTGCTGGCTCGGATTGCACGGCAGTGTAAAAAGGCTTAAAAATAAGTTGCTCGCCTAGGGCTAAAGCCGGTTTTAGTCGGCTTTAGTCCTAGGCTAAAATATGAAAAGGACGCTCAAGCACCCTCAACCAAACGAGATAAGATGTAGGACTCCAACCTAAAATGGAGAATTTATTTTTCGAGCAGTCCTTATTCTTGTCTTTCAATTTTCACGTCAAGCTCATTCATCCTCGTCTCGCTCTTTTGTTTCCACTCAAGAAAAACCCTTTTTTTGTCGAATATTGAATCAACTGACACATAAAAATAGTCAATAATTTCATTAATTTTTTCTCTAATCACCGTTACAGAAATGCATTTTTAATATTGATATTAAGGCTTAACAACATATGAGGCATATCATGATCCACTCAATCCTGGCCCGATGGTTTATTATCCTGTGGGCTATTCTTGCAATGGCCATCCCTGTTTCCGGACAGGAAACAACGATAAATGATTTCAACAAACGTATTCATAACCGCATGACATCCGCAGGAAGTGGCCAGGGCACAGGCGATTCCATTGATATGCATGTCATTATCGGTCAACCGGTTCCTGGCGTTGTGGGAAACGGCTTGAAATATCAGGTGCGTACCAATGCCGAAGATATGCTGACGCGTCGGTTGAATTATACTCTGGTTGCTAATGCCGGCCTGGATCAGTCGATTAAAGAAGGCGATCTTGTTGAACTGGATGCCTCCCTTTCATATGATCCGGCAAACGCCATTGATCACTATCAATGGATACAGTTGAGCGGACCATCGGTGATACTGGATAATCCATCAGCTATACACCCGCAATTCATTGCCCCAGAAGTGTCTACCTTTGGTGCCTATATTGTATTTCAACTCACTGTTTTAAATACAAACAACGTATCAGCAAAAGATACTGTCACGATTTTTATTCAGAATCAAATCAAACAATTTACAATTAGCGTATCTGCAACAGAGGGGGGCAGTATCACCCCGAACAACGATGTTTTTGTTCGGGAAGGTGATTCTGTCCGGTTTGCTTTTTTAGCCAGTACAGGCTATTTTCTGTCTGATATTCAGGTGGATTCGGTTTCCCTGGGGCCTCGCAGTGTTTATGATTTTGTGGAGATAATGGACAACCATCACATTCATGTGGTATTCACACCGCGCCCCAAAATTATTGTTAACGTCAGTATTTCAGGTTCAGGGTCGGTCGAACCAGAAGGGCCTGTCAGTGTCAATGCTGGCGATGACATTCAGTTTTCTTTTTCTCCCAATGCCAATTATCATGTATCAGATGTTATTGTGAATGGCCTTTCCAAAGGCCCCATGAATCGCCTGTTGCTCAGAGACTTGAATGACGATGTGCAATTAACGGTCAATTTTATGCTCGGTGATT
>PEAL01000653.1 GCA_002753725.1 Deltaproteobacteria bacterium | reverse complement strand
CCATCAAACGATTTGCATATCTTTCTGCATAATCTTCAAGTCCTTTGAGGGTAATCATCGCTGCATTATAAAAGTCATGGTTATTATCAGGGTTTGCTTTTTGATTTTCTTGAATATCTTTTATGATTCCTGTGGTTCCTAATTCAAGGATGCGGTCATGGTTAACAATAAAATGTGCAATTCCAGCCTGATTATTATTGAAACCAAGTTTCATATCAGAACAGCGGGCAAGAAGTAACATCCAGTCTGTTATGGTTTTGTTTTTGTAACTTAACAGACTGCGTTTTGCCCAAAATGGAAATATATTGGTGTAAAAATTAACCTTATCTTCAAAAGAACACTTAAATGGAACAGGTTTCTGGCGATGGATCTGATGAATAATTGAAATAAAAATAATACCAAAGTACTCCTCCCAAACATTACCAGCAACTCTTTTTGAAGTAAAATTCCCAACGACAAGTTCATCCGGATAAATGGTCACTTTTTTATGATTTAATAAATAAGCCAAACGTTCTGCTCGATGAATATGAGTGGGTTGATCAAACCCATTTTTTTTGTAAAACCTTGTTTTAAGGGTTGCGCTTTCTAAACAAAGATATTTTTCACTTTCTCTAATATCTTTTTGAATCGTGTGAATGCGGTTTGGAAAGAAGGATTTTTGAGTGATAAAATCTAACTCACAAGTAGCATTGATATCAAAGGATTGAAACAAATCAACAACACGTCTGACAGCAACAACACTTTGATCATTTGTAATATCTAACGATCGTTTGGATACCCCCAGGCGTTTGCTTTTGGCCTCATACATATTGTGATATTTTAATAGTTGAATGGAATGATGATGGATTGATTTTAAAAAGTCAGCAGCGTCTTTGATATTGCTATCATTGTCATTAAAACCTGGAACAACGACCATACGAAATTGAATATTAGCGTTTAAAGCAACCAGTTTTGTTATATTGCTGTGGATTAACTGGCTATCCTGTTTGGTGTATTTCATATGGAGAGGATCATTGTTAACAATTTTTAAATCAATCAGAAACAAATCGATGTAAGGTGCAATGTCTTTAATGTTTTTCCACGGGACATGTCCTGACGTTTCAACAGCAACATGTATGTTTTCTTTTTTCAACAATTTTAATAAATGCACCAGGCTATCTGTATGCTGCAAAAGCGGCTCTCCACCACTTAGCGTAACACCGCCATTGCTTGAAATGTAATACGCTTTATCTTTCATAACCGTTTGGATGATATCATCAACGGAATCATTGGAGCCATGCGTGTTATCCAGTTGAAATGCTATTAATTCAGGGTTTTGACACCATAAACACCGCAAGTTACACCCTGCAAAAAAAAGTACTGTACGAATCCCGGGGCCATCATGTACGCATGTGCGCTGAATTTTTGAAATTTTTAACCTATCGGTATGTTTTCTCCGGTTTTTAATAGTCTCATTATCCATTGATTCATATTTAGTGATGAATCCTTCATATTGATTGATTGTTTGGGCTGCTTGCATTTTATCCTCCTTTTCAACCACAATTGAATAACTGTTTCATTCTTGCATCCCAATATTGAGATGCTCAATTGTGATTAATTAATGATTTAAATTCGTTATTCCATTATGATGATGCCGTAAAAAATTTCAATAACTCCCTGTCAGTATATAGAAATTTTCTGGCTTTCTCAGCGGCCTGGTTTTCATCCCCATTTTTTACCGCTTCAAATATTTCAAGCTGCAATAATGTATTAAGCTCAGAAGTTAAAGGCAAAAATAGATTTAATTGTTTTTCATGTATTGTTTTGAGCATATTCATGAGAAGGATATAAACCATATTTTTGCTGGCCAATGAAAGTTGTCTAAAAAATTCAAAATCTAACAGTTGCAATTGGGCAGAATCTGTTGCTTTAACCAATTTGTCCATCAACCGACTCATTTGTTGAATATCATTCGTGTTGGCCCTTCTTGCAGCAAGTCTTGCGACATCGGTTCCAAAGAGTTCCCTGGCTTCCAAAATATTTTCTAATAGTGTTAAATCAATTTTACCATCGACGGTCAGCAGATAGAACAATATTTCTATGCTGGCATTTCGAAAATCCTCAACAATTGCCCCTTGTCCCTGATGAATGGCAATCAATTTCATTTGTTCCAATTTTTTGAGCGCTTCACGCAGAGTCGTTCGATTAACATTGAACTGTGCTGCGAGCGTCCGTTCGGGGGGAAGTTTATCGCCAGTATTTACCCCGCCCTTTAAAATATAATTCAACAGCATCTCTGCAACTTGTTCAGAAGCTCTCACCTTTTCTACGGGTTCAAAATTTATACTCATCATTATCTCCTTGTAAAATTGGTTGGACCAATCGACCAATGAACCACTTATGCCGAAATATTTTTAAAAAAGCAAGCTTTTTTTTGTAAATTCTATTATTAGGATTGAGAAATAAATAAAGAATCACTATTAATTAAATAACGTTCCCATTTGAAGTCCCGTGGGTGGCGTCCCA
>PEAL01000108.1 GCA_002753725.1 Deltaproteobacteria bacterium | reverse complement strand
GTACCCATGACACTTAATTTATCTCAGCTATTTGATTTTGATCCAAAACCCATCATTGTTGGAGAAATCATTTCATCTAATATTGGTGGTGCATCCACGATGGTGGGAGATTTTCCCAATATGTTGATTTCATCGGAAATGAATATCCCCTTCAATGAATTTATTGTTTATATGATGCCCATCTGTATTGTCCTGTTTGGTGCGCTGCTCATTTATTTGAAGATCACCGCTAAAGATTATTTTAATTCATCGGATGTAAGCCCTGTCATCCACAATAAGAAATTGGATAAGCCCATTTTTTCCAGAAGAAAAACCAGAGCCATCAGACGATCTGTTTTTGTATTGTTTCATGTCATACTTTTGTTCATGCTCTCAAGCAGAATCTCAATTAGACCATCAGCCATTGCCCTTTTTGGAGGGTTATCGTTGTTTTTGTTTTCTGGAATTAACCGAAAAGCCATTCTAAACCGTGTTGGATTCAATGATATCTTCTTTTTTATCGGGCTTTTTATTGTTGTTGGCGGGATTGAGTCATCCGGGCTGATGCATTATATCTCTCAATGGATGACATCTTTATCAGTGGGAAAAGAGTGGCTGCTCTGTTTGATCCTGATGTGGTCGGCAGCATTGATTACATCGTTTTTAAGCGCAGGCCCCACAACGGCTATTTTTTTTCCCATTGTCTTGAGCCTTTCTGTTCAACCTCCAGAGCATATTATCTGGTGGACCTTGTCACTTGGAGTTCTGGCAGGGTCTTCAGCGACAATTGTTGGCGCAACAGCAGGTCCGGTTTCAGCCGGTTTGATTGAAAAACACTGCCGCATTACCGGAACAAACTTAGTCGGAGGTAATACCATTCATTATAAAGAGTTTGCTAAAACAGGGTATCCGGTAATGTTAATGTTTTTAGTCATATCAAGTTTTTATATTGTTTTTTTGAACTTGAGAACGCTCAATTGAGGAGCAACCCATGAAATATTCAAAATGTGATTTATGTGAATACAAAGGATATAGCCAGGAGCTTTGTCGTTTTCACATGAAAAAAATAACAGGTTCGCGTGATGATGTTTGCGGTCATTATACCATCAAGCGCGTTAGCAAGAATGCTGCCATTGGTGCAGGAGTGGGGGCAGTAGCTGTTTTTGCTGGACTGGCAGCCGCACCGATAATGGGAATTAAAGCCGCTTTCGGTCATCTCATTGCAGCGAAAGTTAGTGCAGGAGGTGTTGTCGGCGCAGGGGTGAATGTCGCCCGAACCAATAAGAAAAAACAATCCGATCATTCTGCTCACATGCGAAAAAAACGGATTGTTATCCCTTTTTGTTAGGAATCAAAATTTAATACCGTTCCCTTGGTGGAGTCCCAAAGCTTTAATTTTGGGACTCAAAGAGATACAACGAATTGAAAATATAAGCAACTCCCAAAGCTAAGGCTTTGGGACTCCAGTATTCATCGAATTAAGGATCGTGTCTCCGAAATTACAATGGGGAACTTATTTTTTTTAACATTCCTAACTTTTAGATACGCCTATAAGAATTGCAAAGGAGCAATAAAAATGTATGAATTTTCAGATGAAACCATAAACACTTACGAACAAGCAAAAAAAAATATACGCAGCAATAAGAAAGCTCCCGCCAAAAAAAGACCATCGCGCTATTCCCTTGAAGAATTCAACGAGTCATATCCTTACAAACAGGAAAAAAGGGGAATAGACATCGCTGATATTACTCAAATTGGTACAAAGGTCGTTATTGGCGGAGGTTTAGGCCTGCTTGCTGGCGTTGGTGCCATTGCCGTTGCTGCCAGTGCCGGCGAGATTGTTATTGCAGGTGTGGTTACCAAGATTACCGGCATTGTCGGGGGGGCTCTTGGTTTTTCCATGGGAATGAATCAAGCAAAAAAATCCCCAAAAAGATATGTGGAACAGGTATGAAAATCATTGATACCAACGTTTAGAAAGAGTGACCATGAAAGATCAACATCCAAAAAATCGTATTGAATGTCAATATTGCGCAGATGATATGGAGATCATGCAGGTTAAAAAATTTTCAGGAAAATGGCCCATTACGCTGATTGTTGCCGGACTTTTTTGTACGCTTTTTTTTGTGGGGCCATTGATTGGGCTTCCTATGCTTTTGATCGGTATTTATATGGCAACGGCTGAAGATACGATTCGTTTTTGCCCATCCTGCGGGAATTTTTATAGAATCTGGATAAAGGATGAACAAATTTTATAAAAAGAATTGGTAAGGAATGCTCGAAAAATAAGTTCCCCATTTTAGATTGGAGTCCCAAAGCTTTAGCTTTGGGAGTTACAGAAAAATAACGCATTAAAAATTTAAGGAACTCCCAAAGCTAAAGCTTTAGGGCTCCACTATTCATCGAATTAAGGATCGTGTCTCCGAAATTAAAATGGGGAGCTTATTTTTCGAGTTTTCCTAAGGAAGACCATTGGATATGCAAAGACTTATTCGACAACAACAGCGCCAGTGATACAATAATCTGTGCAGGTTCCACATCCAACGCATTTATTTTGATCGACTTCGCAAAAACCGACGTGAAAGAAATGCTTTTTGATAACCTGGATCGCATCCTGAGGACAGTTAATATAACAATTTTTGCAGCAAGCACAAGCATCAGAGTCGATCATCGCTCTGATTCTTTTTTTCTTTTTTTTGCTTTTAACAGAAGATGGGTTGCCCTCAGGATCAAGGATCGCACCTTTTGGGCAAATATTGAAACAAAGGCCACATTCGATACAACGTAAGGGGTCTATATCAAAACGATTTTTTATTTCACCGGTAATGGCCTGCTCAGGACATTTTTTAGCGCAGGTTCCGCAACCCATACAATTGTTAGTAATTTTGTAAGCCATTTTGACCTCTTATCTGTAATGGAGTAAATCGAAAATTTACTCCCATTAATGAATAAAGTCAAGTGAAGACACTTGATTTGAGAAGGATATATGAATCAATTTAAACAATCTTTGAAATTAACCGCCGCTACCTTTGAATATTCTTTTCTTGTTTCCTACAGTTATTTAAAAAGAGGTGGTTATGTATTTATTGGGGGATCATCGAAGTTAGCAAAACCTGCGGCAAAATCGTTTGCTGGATTCTGGGGAAATTTTATCAATTCAGTCAAGCGATGCAGGATCCCTAAAAAAGAGAATCAACAAGAGCGATACCTGTTGCTGGAACAAAAATTGATCGAAATGGACAATCGAATGGCCGTGTTAGAAAAATTTGGTGTCAAGGCCCCGCCCCCCCCTGAACCCAAAGAAAAAAAGAAACCGGTCACCCAGGATAAACGAATGTTATTGCAGTCTATACTGCAAGAAAATATTATGTTGAAAAAAAGTAAAACATAAGGAGAAAAAAATGGAAGCCCGAAAAGGAACATTTCGATACCAAATGCTTCATTTAGGCGATATTTTTGTCGCTAAAATGGCAAAAGGATTTCGTCTATTTGGAAAATCCAGCCGCGGCGTTGTTGTCACTTATGACTTGCGTGAGCTGAAAAGAAAACGAAAAAAAGTTCTGCTCCATATTGGAACGCGGATGGCAGATTTAAAAACTGTATCACCAGAACTTGACATTTTTCAAGATAATGATCTTTCCGGCCTGTTCAATCGACTTGAACGAATAGAACAAAAGATTGAGTTACGAATACAGGAAAGAGAAGAACGCTTGTATCCAGGGCGATTTCAAAGTGAACCTTTAGCTGCTGCTGCGTAATGTGTCAATGAAAAGACATGACGTAGACGTTCATTTGACACATTCTTTAAATGGTGGAGACTGGCTGCTCACGATACTGAATCAAACCGGTATGTGCTTATCTGCCTTTAGAGAAGAAATTGATTTTTTTTTATGGTAATCCGAGTTTGACAATCAGAACATGTCAACGGATGACGTTCCAAATGATGTGTGCGATAAACTCATCAAATGGTGTTCCATCAAAGTAGGAACATTTGGAAGTGTGACGGCTGCGCCGGCATCAATTCCGGTGATAGGAGCCATCGGCACAAGCGTATTATCCACAACGGTCGATGTTGCCTTTTTAATTCGAACCCAGATTGAGCTTTGTTATGCAATATCATGTGTATACGATAGCAGCATGTCAGAAAACAAACTCAAGGCATTATCTCTGGCGTTACTGGGATATGATGACAATGAAGATTTGGCCATTGATATTGCGGCATCATCCTTTAAAACGTTCATAAATGAGTTGTCATCAAAATATTTGAGAAAAGGGATTGAAAAGACCGTAGCAGAACTTGCTCCGAAACTGGCAGCACGCTTAATGAGTCGTGCGGCATCAAGACTTATTCCTTTAATCAGTATTCCGATAAACGCAAGCCTGAATGTCTCGGCAATCAGGACAACTGGAAAACGTGCACGATCATATTTTAGTCAATGCACGTATTAGACTATCAGGCTGTTAAAGCCAATGAACAACCACAGGTCATTACAAATTACTCGGGAGTCGTAAGTTTTCTAATTTTAGGCACAGGTGTCAACCTTTAAAGAACTTACGACTCTCGAGCAAATAAATAAGGAGTATTAAAATGGAAAATGGATATGAAACAAGATCAGGTTTCTCAGGCGGCGTGGCAAAAACGCTCAACTATACCGGCATGGGGTTGGTTTATACCTATGACTTTACGGCATATGTTTTGAAAGGGACGTATAAACTCTTAAAAAAGACTGCAAATATTACAGAACTATTTCGTAGAAGTCCAGAATCTGAACACTCTAAAGAGTACAATCAAATACTGGATCGTATTGATCAGAAAGAAAAAAGAATTAAAGCGCTTTATTATGAAATCGGTAAGGAAGGGGCACGACATGTCGAAGATCAAAGCCCTCTTGAAAGTGAAGTTGTTAAAAAACTTTTAGAAGATGTGAAAGAATATGAAAAAGATATCAAACGCCTGAATGACCGATTGGTCGATATCAGCGAAGCTAAAAGCGTACAGGCACAGCCGCAAAAAGAACAATCAAAATCTGAAAGTTATCCAGCCCGTGAAATATTTGATGAAACTGAAATTATCCATAAACTTACAACCTTAATTGATAAAACGGTTAAAAAGACTTCTTTTGATAATCCATCTGAACGAGAAATCTTTTCAAAAGTTTGTTATGATTTACTTGACAGAGATATAGAAATACGCGCCCTTGCAGCTGCCGAACTTGGAAAAATGGCCAATCTCGCTGCTGTTCCAATATTGATGGCAGCGACACAATTTGACCAGGCAGAATTAACTTCGGAAATTATCAATGCGCTTATTAAATTGAATGACAATCAAGCCATACAGACATTTAAAGAAGAAATGAATAACACGAAATTCAGTGTTCGAATTGGTTGCTTGAGAGGCATTTACAAAATGGCTGATGGTGAAGATATTCTGACAGTATTGACCGATGCATTGCGTGATAAACATCATGAAGTCAGACGTACAGCAGCAACCTTTTTGGGATGGCGAGATCAATCAGATGCCGTTCCAGCCCTGGTTCAATGCTTGAAAGATGAAGAAGAAAGAGTCAGAAAAGCGGTGATCGCCGCATTGGCCAATATCAAAGATCCTTCCTCTGTCTTACCGCTGATGAAAGTACTGGGCGATGATAAACTAGAAGTCAGAGAAAAGGCTTATGATGCCATAAGACTGATCACTGGCGAAGAAGTCCAATTTGATGTTCATCTCTCTGGTAGCGAAATGTCAGATGCCATCGATCAATTAAGAACCTGGTGGCAAGAATTGAGGACAAACAAAAAAAGTGTAGAACTTTTTTCTGAAGATGATTTGACCATTGATGCCAGTGATTCATATGAATCCATTGATGCATACCAGAAAACCGAAAGACTGACGCCTTCTACTGAAGTCGCAGATGATTCATATGATGAACCTCAACAAATGGACGATGTTTCAAAGGAATCTGTTATAGAAGCAGATGAAACGGAATCTGATATTGAACGTGACGATCGTTCGGAAGACGTTCAAGAACCAGATATCCAGGATGAGGGTTCATATGATTCTGATGAAACAGAAATAGCAGAAGTTGAAACGGATAATGAAACAGAGGACGACCAGCAGGACATAGACGAACAAGACATTGATTCTGATGAAACAAGTCTTGATTCTGATGAAACAGAAACCGTTGAAGATTATACTACTGATGAAGCGACAGATGACGATGATGCTATAGATGACAATGAAGTTGCTGATGACAATGAAATTGCTGATGACGATGAAGTTACTGATGACGATGAAGTTGCTGATGCACCTACAGATGAAGATACGACAGATGAAGCAAATCAGGAGTCAGATGACATTGAAGCAAAGGATGATAGAGAGGAAACAGATGATCAAAATACTGATTCAGATGAATCAGAAATAAGTAATGCACAAAAGGACCATACATATTATTAATAATATGAATTAACCTTATCAGAATGGATAATAATTTGATGCGAGAACTTAGGGGAACAGGATTTATTAAGTCCATTCTGTCTATTTCAGTCCATTTGGAGTCATATAATGAAAAATAGCACAATCATAAGCGAAAAAATTTCAAGCATAAAAGAAAAGCTAAGTCATGATATACAAGACTTGCTTCAGCAAAAAGAGGATTTGAATTCTGAGATTACTCGCCTGAATGATGAAAAAAATGTCATGAATACAGACATTCTAAAAGCAGAAAATCTTCTGACCGAAAAACGAGAACTCTTTCAAATGCTGATTCAATCCTCTGAAAAACGCAAAAAAAAGCTGGAAATGTATTCATCGACAGATAGAGCGATCTTGAATGAAATTGAATTTTTTTCCGATGAGAAATCCCGATTGACAGAAGAACTCGCTATCCAGTCAACCATTTTGAAAAAGCAAGTTGAATCTCTTGATGATACCTTCAAAGATATTGTTTTCTTTAAAGGTGAAATCAAAATTTTGTTGGATAAAATGAGTATGCTTGAAGCAGATATCCCCGAAAAACTGGATGGCGTTAATATGCTGGATAGTCTTTTCACCATGACCCTTGATGGACTGAAAAGTCTTTATCAGAAGGCTCATCATTCTGAAAAGAAAATGAAAGCACAATATTATCAAAAAAAATTAATCAAAGGGAGACGTTATGCGTAAAGAGAATGATTCAGGCATTGATCAATCTTTGATTGATGAAGAAATTGATCCGCAACAGCAAGATATCTATGCAAATACTGTAAAAGCCCTGGCTGAACTGGAAAAGACAATCAATGGCATCCAGGCTGAGGTTGACCTGTTGCGCATCAACAAAGAAAACCTTAGCTGTGAAATTGATGGTATTCACATGTCCATTGCATCGGCAGAGGCCTTTATTCATGCCTACGAAGAACGGAAAAATGCCTTTGTTGATCGTATTGAAACCACCACGGAAAAAAAGGAACGGTTAATTGAAGATGTTAACCGACTGCATCTGAAACTTAAAGCGGTTAAAGATGATCAACAGTCTACAAGTGCCCTTGAAAACAGTCTGTTAAGAGATCTTCATGATATTGTTGAAGAAAAAAATATCATTCGTAAACGTATGGTGGATATCCAAAAAGGTTTGGAACGTATCTCCCTTGAGCAACAAAATCGACTGCCTTCTATCTACAAATGCAACGATATTTTGAAAAAGCTAAACACATCGCTAAAAAAAGCTCTCAATGATATGGAAATATCCCTGATCTTTTCTGCGGAGACTTATCCCATCCGATGAAAAGTTATATCATTGAAATAATTGACCGAAATACGCTTCAAAAGGATTATATTGTTTTTACTGAAAAAGATATTTTCACGATGGGTCATTCATCGGTTAACAATCATGCGCAATATGTCGTTGATCATATCAATAAAAAATGTGAACAAAAGGCCTTTAACATTTCCAGCAAAAATCAAAAATTGTATACCATTGCACTGGAAATTCTTAACAATGAGGGCGGCTGTAATTCATTAACCGGACATTTTTTTTCTGGTACTTCGCCCCAAAAAATGCCGCGACCGATTATCAAGCAGCCCTCTCATAAACGTATTATCAACAAAGAGCCTTCTTGTATCAAACCCACTGAAAAACAATCGTCGTCATCGACACAATCGTCGTCGTTGACAGTGGTTCATTACAACGATGCATTTGCAGAATTGGAAAAACTCAAAAAGAAAATTTCACACGATGGAAAAATCCCTGTTCTTTGGAGCAAATCAAAAGGTTTTCAGGTAGAGCATTTGTCCAGTCATTATCCGATGTTTGGTGATGCTCAAAAAGCGAACATGACAGACCCTGCTAAAGTCCTTGATTTTATCACTTGCAAACCTCAACAGAAGGTGTGCTACATATTTGAAGATTTTCATCATTATATGGGAAGTAGAGATCAAGTCAGCCCAACTGTTGGCGATATTCGTTCACTGATAAAAGAGCTTCATCGAAGTCTTCAAACCCGGGATGAAACGATTTATTTTCTTGTTCCGGCTTTTTATGAGCTTCCTCATGAACTGGTGCAACTCTTCAATAATTTTGAATCACAAAGACATTTCAGATATTTGAACCGATTTGCCCAGTTAATGACCGAGCAATCGCTATTGCAGAAAACAAAGCCCATTATTGGCGTTGACAATCTTATTCAGCGAATTGTTCAGATTCTTTGCCAGATGGAAACAAACAATCCGCTTCTGGTAGGACAACCGGGGGTGGGAAAGACCGCCATTGTTGAAGGTTTTGCAAAAGTGCTTGCATCAGGCAACGTTCTGCCGCGATTATCCGGAAAAAAGCTGTATTCTCTATCCTTAAACAGCCTGATCGCCGGTACAAAATATCGCGGTGACTTTGAATCAAGGTTGGAAGGCTTAATGAATGAAGTTCTTCAGAATAAAGATCAAATAATTGTTTTTATTGATGAGATTCATACATTGCTTGATGCCGGACAAACCGAAGGTTCTTCAGGAGCCAGTGACATCTTAAAACCGGTATTGGCCAGGGGGGATTTTCCATGTATTGGTGCAACAACGCCTGAGGGAGAAATGGTTTTTTCAAAAGATCCTGCTTTCTCAAGACGTTTCAGGCCAATTTTTGTGGCAGAACCTTCTGTTGAGCAAACATACGAGATCATGCGGGGTATCTCCAGCACCTTTGAACACCATCATGGATTGACGTTTTCTGAAAGCTCCCTGTTGGCATCTGTTGAGCTTTCAGTGAAATATTTACCTGAAGAAAATCTTCCGGGAAAAGCGATTTCTCTTTTGGATGGTACAGCGGCATACTGTTCCATAAAAGGGAAGGATATCGTTACACACGAAGATATTTTATTAGAAATTGAACGTTTCAAAACAACAAAAAGGAATTAAACAATGGGTGGATTTAAAAAATCTGTTAAGGAAGCATTGCCAGAGATTGCCATTGGTTTGGCGACAACAGCCCTGACATCTATTTTGACCAGTAAAACCCTTCGATCATTGATCAAAGAAAAGATTCTGGGTATTGTTTCTGAAAAGGAAGTTTTCTCAGATATGGATTATCCTGAAAGGAGGCAGCCGGCCAGGGCCTATTCAGAAATCGTTTCTGGAAAAAGAGCGTAATTATCAGATGAGCAGTTTTTTCAAAGTTAAAGCGTTCAAAAAAGCCCTTCCAAAATCTCTTGCTGCATTTACAGGCACGACAACACAAAGTCTTTTGGAAAAAGAAACCGTTCAGTCGTTTTTCAGAGGACAATTCAGACGATTGACCACTGGAACAAGAGAAAAACCCTATGAAATCATTCCGGCAGTGGAGCAGCAGGTTGATCAACTCATTGAAATTTTTGATCGAATGGCTATTTTTCCTCAGAAAATCTGCATTGATGGTATGCCTGGCGCCGGAAAAAGCACATTTGGCAGAAGCCTGGCCATGCGAACCGGTTTGAAATGGCAAACCCTTTTTTGGAGTGAGGTCAGACATCCTTATCCATTCAAGCACGGAATCATCTATGAAAACTTGCGGTTACTCAGAACGCAGCCGATTGAATTCTTTGATGTGATCATCTACATTGAGGCATCCCCTGAAGTTGCCAGACAGCGCATTCTTGACAGAGATCGAAATGGGTTATTAGCAGATATTGTCCATCTTCCCAAATTAAAAAGGGTTGGCGATCTTGCATTTCAAATGCTTGATGGGAAAGAAATCAAGCTTGAAAATTCCTCTGCCCGAATAAAAGTAAGACCCCCACAAGGATTTAATGATATTCAAAATATCAAAACATTTCTTGATCATAAAGGTATCGATGTCCGCACTGACGGCTATTCAAAGGAAGAGCTGCTGTATGCCTGCTGTTATGGAAAACCCAGAAAAGGGTATTTTCCTTATGTCAATTTAGGGGCATACAATGACGATATATTGCGCGGGCTTGGGGCTGCATTGGATAAGACGCTTCGGAGGGTGATTCATTGAGAGGAATATAAGTAACCGATCAATGCACACTCTCAATCGGCTCAAATCCAATACGATATCATGCTTCTTGAAGATCTTGAAAAAAATGAAATCGCTCAAATATGACTGATCGTGCCGGTGAAGACGCCTATGGTATTCAATTGGGTCTGAGCCTTCCTATAGGAGGCATGATTCAAATTATGGTACGCCCCTATGGTCTATTTTCTATTAAAAAAGTTGCGAAGTTTGAAAGAAAAAGATATGAAGAAACTTAAGGCTCAGAAAGAAATAAATTGGTATTTTCTACAGTCCAACGTCAGGCTATAGTTGCATGGTCATAACATTTTAAATTTTCGAAATAGCTCGCTCTTCCTGAGGTGTTAAATGGATGATTGATATTTCATGTCCAAAACAATTCATGAAAAAGGAGAAATCAATTGAAAACTCAGGTTCTCATTATCGGTGCCGGTGCTACCGGAACAGGTATAGCCAGAGATTTAGCCCTTCGAGGGCTTCAGTGTCTGGTTGTTGACAAAAAAGATGTCAATTCAGGGGCATCGGGTGGAAATCATGGTTTGCTGCATAGTGGCGCTCGATATGTGGGGTCGGATTTCGAAGCTGCTCGCGAATGTGCAGATGAAGGACAAATTATCAAAAAAATTGCCCCTCATTGTGTGGAATCTACCGGTGGGCTTTTTATTGCTGTTGAAGGCGATGATGAAAACTACATTGCTGATTTTCAATCATCCTGCCAAAAATGTGGTATTATCTCCCAACCTGTTGATCTCCATGATGCCAGAGAAATGGAGCCTAACCTTTCCAAACATTTAATCGCAGCGTATGCTGTCCCTGATGCAGCGGTTGATCCTTTTATGTTGTCCCTGGATAATGTGGCCCACGCCCAGCAGTTAGGAAGTTCATATCTGCGATTTTCAGAGGTTTCGGGCTTTGATATTCATAACAAAAAAATTGAGTGTGTTCATATTAATAATACCCGTTCTGGTGAAACCTTTGATATTCATCCCGATTGGGTCATCAACGCAGCGGGTGCATGGGCAGGGCGCATCACACAACTTGCTGATATCCCCGTTGGCGTATTATTTTCAAAAGGTACGTTATTGGTCACACAAAAACGTCTGAGTCAACGGGTCATTAATCGTTTGCGACAAGCATCTGATGCCGATATCCTTGTACCTGGTGGTTCAGTATCGATCATCGGTACAACATCAGTACGCATATCTGATCCTGATGATATCTGGCCAACAGTTAAGGAGGTAGATTCCATTGTTGAAGAAGGCGCACAAATGCTGCCTGTTTTAGAAAAAACCAGATACATAAGGGCATATTGCGGTGTTCGACCGCTGATCAGTCAACCTGGAGCAGCAGATGATCGAAATGTCAGTCGAGGTTTTGCCTTGATGGATCATGAAGAACATGGCGTGCAGAATATGACCACAATTACAGGTGGAAAATTAACGACGTATCGTTTGATGGCTGAAAAGACAGCCAATCTTGTCTGTGATCGAATGGGGGTATCTGTTCCTTGCAAAACCCATACAACGCCGTTGCCATCAACTACAGATGGACGATGGACAGAGCCAGGCCTAACGCCGCAGGAATGGATGCAACACAGTCGTTCACAAGATGTCATGTTGTGCGAGTGCGAAATGATTCCAAAGTCTGCAATTGATTACATCATATCGAACATGCGCAGTAAATATGGCACGGTCGATTTACCTGGTATTGGCCTTCGCAGTCGTGTTGGAAAAGGTCCCTGTCAGGGGACATATTGTAGTGAAAGGATTGCATCATATATGGTTGATCGCGGTGATATCAATGGTGAAGAAGCTGTCAACCAGCTCAAAGGTTTTCTTCAGGAACGATGGCGCGGTCAACGTCCATTACTGTGGGATATTCCTATGATTCAATCCGAACTTCAGGAAGCCATTCATTGTGGATTTCTCAATCTGGATGGCTGCTTACAGATGAAAAAATCTATGGAGGTCAGATCATGAATACAACAAATGACTACTGTGATGTACTGGTTATTGGTTCCGGAATGGCTGGAATGGCCGCAACCTTTTTTGCACTGACCCGCGGCTTAAAAACGATTCAAATCGGGCAATCCTGTCCACTTCAATTTTACAGTGGCTTTTTTGATGTTATGGCTGTTCACCCGGTCAAAGACACTACCACCTGGGAGAATCCCTGGGATGCCATCGTTCAGGTATGCAAGGACATTCCTCAACATCCTTATGCTTTTTTGACAAAAGATCAAATTCTCCAGGCTTTCAGCGCATGGTTTGAATTTTTGGAACAACTCAATTTCCCTTATCATTATATTCAAAATCAGAATATTGCTGCCATTACTCCTATTGGCTCTCAAAAATTAACCCATGCCGTTCCGAAAACCACGTGGAAAGGAATATCGAGCATGATGAACCATCAAAAAGCACTGTTGGTGGATATTGATGGATTAAAAGGATTCAGCGCCAGACAAATCAAAGAAACCCTTCAAAATGTGTGGCCAGACATTGAAACAGCTCGCATTACATTCCCTGGAACAACGGGTGAAGTCTACGCAAATCATATGGCAAACGCATTAGAATCATCAGATATTCAAAAAAAATTAATTGCTTCGATTATGCCCCGTGTTCATCGTGTTCAATGCATTGGTTTCCCTGCTATCTTAGGTATGCATCACCATCAAAAGGTCTGTGAAAATCTTGAAAAATTATTGGGAAAACCAGTGTTTGAAATTCCAACATTACCGCCATCTATGCCAGGAATTCGCCTGCGCAATGCATTAACACATGGATTGTCTCAAAAAGGTGGGAAATTGTATCAAAAAGCCATTGATTTTATTGAACCTGATGGCAAATATGGATTCATTGCGCACACATCCAATCAGAAAATTTTTGCTAAAAATATTGTTCTTGCAAGTGGTCGTTTCATGGGAAAAGGACTGATTGCCCAACGTACCGCCATAAAGGAACCTTTGTTCGACCTTCCTGTCTATCAACCTGAACACCGAGGTGAATGGCATCACAAGCATTTTTTTAATCAGGAGGGGCATGGCATCCATCAGGCAGGTATTTGCGTGGATCAATCCTTTCGACCCATTAATCCTGATGGCAAAATCATTTATGATTGTCTATATGCCGCAGGGACAATTCTGGCTCACAACGACTGGATGAGACATAAATGTGGGGCCGGCGTTGCCGTTGCATCAGCATTTGGTTCTGTCAAACATGTTGCAGTGTAACCCCTTATTGTCTGTTTGTTAAACAGCAAAATCCCACTGTCTATTGAGAATGGCTTCCCTGAATTAAAAAAAAACCGGTACCCGGGCCTATTGCAAGACACTATAAGTCCCGAAGGGACGACACAGAAATAGCCTGGAGTTTCAACTCCAGGCGGACGAACTTTGCCAGGCGGATAAGCTTTTTTTACACATGCGTTCGAACGACTATCTACCCGAAAACTTATGATCGTTTACTTAATTGGAGTTTTGGGCTGGTTTTTATAGTGCTGGTTACACTGAAAGTCGACGGATAGCTAAAAAAAATTAAGATAATTAATAAAAATGTCGATATAAACTATGAATTTTTATAAAAAATTTGATTTAGAACTTAATTTCAGAGGTCGCGGGGGCACAACCTTGTGTCAACGTAAACTTTTAAATATCTTTCAAGTATAGACACGTCAAAATTCTCAACTAAAATCGTGAATTTTTAGATACTACAATCATTTAGGCTATATCCGAACTTCTTAAGAAGTAAATATTAAACAAATATATGAAATATATAGTGCCCTGTCCCAAAAGTCCTTACCTCAAAAATCTATAATTTGAGATACCTTTATTTAAGATATAATTAATCCACTTAATTCATATTTTTCTTGATTTATATTATTTTGATTGATATAGATTAATTCAAAGTGGATTAACTATAGCAAATTTGGAGGTATCATGAATTACGAAGACTTGGTTTTCTCTGAAAAATTAGCTCTGCAGCGTATCGCTCAAGCCGAAAATATTTTGGGAAAAAAAATTGTTCAAAAAATAATTGCTTATGCTTTATTTTTACTTGGGGTTAACCGCAAATTAATCGCTCTGTTTTTAAATATTCCAGAGGGCAGCATAAGGTCATTGATATTGGCTGTCAATAAACGAGGACTTTTAAGTTTTGAGGATCAAAGATCAAAAAAATCAACGTTTAAACCGCCAATACCTGAAATTGTTGAACCGAAAATTGAATTAGATAAATCATATTTACAGGTGAACTTTAATATTGCGAATCTTATTCTTAGAATACCGAATTCCAATTTACATCAAAAAAGAGTTATACTTTTATCTCTTCTTAATAATGGTCTTCTTGAAAAAAATGATGTTGCTGAAGCCTTAGATGTTTCAACTGATCGTGCAGGAAAGCTTGCTAAAAAAT
>PEAL01000652.1 GCA_002753725.1 Deltaproteobacteria bacterium | reverse complement strand
TTCCTTATGGCTTTCAATTTTTCATCAGTTTTTCATCAGACAAAATTCAGGCATTGCCATCCATGAAAGAATATTTAGGTTTTTCATCCAAACTTTTATTCGCTTTTGGTTTTGTTTTTGAATTGCCCCTGTTTATTACATTGATGGCACGAATGGGCCTTGTCACCCCTGAATTTTTAAAACAAAACCGCAAGTATGCCATTCTTCTGTTTTTTACTGGTGCTGCAATTATTACCCCTCCGGATGTGGTTACTCAAATAATGATGGCCTTACCGCTGATGCTGTTATATGAAGTCAGCATTGTTGGGGCAAAAATATTTCAAAGAAAACCTTTGGAACCGACCGATGAATCATGAAAAAATGATAGATCAAAATAAAAATGAATGACTTTACAACGAAAGGAGGTGAAAACCATGAAACAATCAAAAGTCCTTTTTGGAATGTTAACATCAATGATGTTATTGTGTTTTGCTGCTGTGCTGTATGCAGGAACAACGTTTAACGATGTGATTCCATTAAATGAACCATCATATAACCATAAAAAACCTGTTATTCAGTTTACGCATAAAAAACATGTGGCTGATTATAAAGTGGGTTGCAGTGAATGTCATCATGACAAAACAGGCAAACCCTTAAATCTAAAAAGCGGGGATAACGTCGAACGATGCGTGACCTGTCACAAAAAAGCGGGTGAAATTAAAGGTAAAAATGCAAAAGGTATGAGCGATGCCGATAAACGTTCTTATCATGCCAATGCACTTCATGACAATTGCAAAGGATGCCATAAAGAGTTTAACGATAATAACAAATCGAAAAAAGCACCCACATCATGTAATAAGTGTCACGTAAAATAAATTCGTTGACATTCCCCTGTAAAGCAGGGGGATGTCAATAATTTCAATATTGCTAAAAATTGCAAACAACATGGCTAACATGCTGCTTTCAATTTTTAGGGATTAATTCACATCAATGAAGCTCCCTTTAATACAAAACGTACAAACAACCAACGAAAAAAAGACCTGGGATCAAATGATGGATTGCATCAATCATTATGCAACCGATCATTCTTTTTCTTGTCTGCTGAGTGGAACGAAGCTGGATTGTGCCACGCATGTTTTTTTTGGTATGGATCCTTTCTTGATCGTTCGTGTAAAAAATGGCTGTATTTCCCTTGAAACAAGCAATCAAACAGCATCATTCAAGGGGGATATCTTTCAATACTTGAAAGAATTGTTTGCACATTATCAGTACCTTGACCTTAAACACGCAGGGGCCATAGGTTTTTTTTCCTATGAATGCGGCCATTATATTGAACGTTTGCCTCATTGCACAGATAATGAACAGATGGATGATAGTGTTATTTGCTTTTATTCAATTTTTTATAGCTACACCATTGCTGAAAATGTATTAACCCGATATGATTTTCAAACCGATGTGATCCCGTTCCATTATGATCATACCCGAAAAATTATTCAGAAAGAAAGCTCTGTAACCGCTGTTCACCAGCATGTCAGCAAAAAAGATTATGTTCACAAATTAAAAAAAGTGATTGAATATATTCGTGAAGGCGATATCTATCAGGCCAATATTTCACAAAAATTTACAATTACCGGTAACTTTGATGGCTTTGCCATTTTTAAACGACTGTTTGCCATCAATCCAGCGCCATTTTTTGCCTATCTCAATGTTGCCGGTATTGAAATTATATCATCCTCCCCAGAACGGTTTATTGTTTGTGATGGACCCAAGATTGAAACCCGTCCCATAAAAGGAACCATTTCTCGTGGAAAAACGCCTGACAAGGATGCAATCAATCGTCAATGGTTGTTTGAGTCAGCAAAAGATCAGGCAGAGCTTTCTATGATTGTAGATTTATTGAGAAATGATATTGGAAAATGTGCCCGCTCAGGGACAGTAAACGTAAGAGAATTCAAGCGTGTCGAACCCTACAATAATGTTTACCACTTGATTGCTATTGTTGATGCTTTATTGGAAGACGCTGTTTTACCGATGGATGTTATCAAAGCCACTTTTCCTGGTGGTTCCATCACCGGTTGTCCTAAAATTCGATCAATGGAAATTATTTCAGAAATGGAACAAGAAACACGAGGGATTTATACAGGCGCAATTTTTTTTCATAGCTTTGGCCATTATTTTGATTCCAATATTGCCATCAGAACGTTGCTGTTAAAAAACAATCAATTGACATTTCGAGTGGGGGGCGGCATTGTTTATGATTCTATACCGGAAAACGAGTATGATGAAACCATTTATAAAGGCCAGAGTATCTTGCAAAGCCTTGGCATCGATTATAAAAAATATTTATCTGATTAGGAATGCTCGAAAAATAAGTTCCCCAGTTTAATTTCGGAGACACGATGAATAGTGGAGTCCTAAAGCTTTAGCTTTGGGAGTTCCTTAGATTTTCAATGCGTTGTTTTTCTGTAACTCCCAAATCTAAAGCTTTGGGACTCCAATCTAAAATGGGGAACTTATTTTTCGAGTATTCC
>PEAL01000651.1 GCA_002753725.1 Deltaproteobacteria bacterium | reverse complement strand
CTATTATCCGGGATGTTCTCTGAAACAATCTTCCAACCTTTATGACAGCCAGACTCGTGATGTTTTCAGCCGTTTGGGAATTACTATCGAAGAAATCGATGACTGGAACTGTTGTGGTGCAACATCTGCCGGAAAAGTTGATGATTTTCTGGCCATTGCGATGCCTGCCCGAAATATTGGTATTGCCGAACAACAAGGCTTTACTGAAATGGTCATCCCTTGCTCTGCCTGTTATTCCAGAACGTTGGTTGCTCAAAAAAAATTGGAAGATCATCCCGATCTTAAAAACAGAATCAATGACGGATTGTTTCGCAAAGTCAAAGGAAACCTGAAAGTATCTTCAATTCTTGAAGTACTTGCACGTATCCCCACGAAGACCTTTAAAGAAAAACTCACCCGAAAATTCAAACAATTGAATGCGGTTTGCTACTACGGATGCATGCTCACCCGATTTCCTGAAGATGTTTTGGTTTCAGATGATGTTGAAAATCCGCAGGCAATGGAGCAAATTTTAAAAATTATCGGTGTCCATGCTCTGGATTGGAATTATAAAACCGCATGCTGTGGGGCATCGGCAGCAATGAACGATCCAGATACTGCAATGATGCTCATGCATAAAATCATTGCAGATGCTGTGGAAAGGGGTGCGGAATGCTTTGTGGTCACCTGCCCCATGTGCCAGATGAATCTGGATGTGCATCAAGACAAGGTCTGTGAAAAATTTGGCATTAACCAACGCCTGCCTGTTTATTTTTTAACCGAGCTGATCGGACTGGCCCTGGGCATGAGTATTCAGAGCTTACAGATTGACAGGCATTTTATTCATTTGGCAAATGCCTGAAGGAGCAATGGGATATGACAATTACAAAGAATCAATCCGAAAAATGCGGTTCTGTCATGATTGTTGGCGGCGGCATCGGTGGCATGCAGGCTGCGCTCGATCTGGCAGACAGCGGATTTAAAGTTCATGTGGTGGATAAACGCTCATCCATTGGCGGAACCATGGTTATGCTGGACAAAACCTTTCCTACAGGCGATTGTTCCATGTGCATGATTTCTCCCAAAATGGTTGAGGTGGGACGACACCAAAATATTGTCCTGCACACATTAACAGATGTATTATCTGTTTCTGGAACTCCAGGAAATTTTTCGGTGCATGTCCGGGAAAATCCCAAATATGTGGATCCTGAAAAATGTACAGGCTGTGGGCTGTGTGATAAAAAATGTCCCAAACTTGTACCCAGTGAATTTGATCAAAACCTCAACAAACGAAAAGCCATCTACTCCATGTTTCCACAAGCGGTTCCCAATACCCGTGTCATTGATCGTGATAACTGCTTGTTTTTTCAACGCGGACGATGCAAAGCCTGTGAAAAATTTTGCCCGTCAGGTGCCATCAATTTTGACGATCAGGAAAAAGAATTCGATATTCCTGTGGGTGCGATCATTCTCAGCCCGGGATTGGACCGATATGATCCCAAAATTCGCCAGGAGCTGGGGTTTGGACGATGGCCCAATGTGGTGACGTCCATTCAATTTGAACGCATTTTGTCAGCATCCGGCCCGTATATGGGAGAGGTTAAACGACCGGTGGATGAACGTCATCCTAAACGTGTGGCCTGGATTCAATGCGTGGGATCACGAGATTTCCGAAATGCCAATCCCTGGTGTTCATCCGTGTGCTGCATGTACGCCACCAAACAGGCTGTCATTGCCAAAGAACATGACAACAATATTGAACCGGTTATTTTTTACATGGAAATGCGCGCCTTTGGAAAAGATTTTGATAAATATGTAGATCGGGCTCAAAATGAGTATGGTGTGGACTATAAGCGGGCAATGGTGTCAGATATCAAAGAAGAAGCTGGCACGCACAACCTGATCATTCGATATGCAAAGGAAAATGGCGTTTTAGTCGATGAAATTTTTGATATGGTGGTTTTATCCATTGGTTTTCAACCCCACCAGGATGCTCTTGAAATGGCTAAAATATTTGGTATTACGCCCAATACATATGGTTTTGCTAAGACCACTGCTTTTCAGCCGGTGGATACCAATGCTGAAGGTATCTATTTAACTGGAACCTATCAAGGTCCAAAAGATATTCCTGAAACAGTGGTTCAGGGAAGTGCGGTGGCAGGCAGGGTCATGTCATTATTGGGAGATGTCCGTGGGACAGAAGTTGAGGAAAAAATCCTGCCTGAAGAGACGGATGTTAACGGTGCAGAATCTAAAATTGGTGTGTTTGTCTGTCATTGTGGTATCAATATCTCTCAATCAGTTGATATACCGCAGGTCGTTGACACTATCAAACATCAGAAAAATGTCGTATATGCTGATGATCTCATGTATGCCTGTGCCCCTGATGGACAGGAAAAAATCAAGGAGCTGATACGGGAACATGGTCTTAATCGCGTGGTTGTGGCCTCATGTACACCCAGAACCCATGCCCCCCTGTTTCAAGATACCATTCGAGATGCCGGTCTGAACAAATACTTGTTTGAATTGGCCGATATTCGAGA
>PEAL01000107.1 GCA_002753725.1 Deltaproteobacteria bacterium | reverse complement strand
GAAAAAAGTGAAATATTACAAAATTTACTGAAGCAAGCCTGTCGTTCCAGGACAATAGATCAATTTGAGAAAGCGTTGGTTGGGCGCATTCCCAAAAAGTCGGTGCTTTAAATTAGACTCAATGTTCAAGTTTTTTAGCTGGCTAAAGCAAATAGCCTGATAGCTATTTGCTTTAGCCAGCTAAAAAACTTAACCATCGCGTATATTAAAAAACCGACTTTTTGGGAATGCGCCCATGGGAAAGTTATTTAATTGTGATTCCTTAGGAACTCCCAAATCTAAAGCTTTGGGACTCCAGTATTTATCGAATTAAGGATCGTGTCTCCGAAATAAAAATGGGGAACTTATTTTAACTGCTTCTTGAGTAGATATGAGCCAAATCATGCATTCAAAAAAAATTGAAACAGGTATTGATGTTCTGATCAATACCCTGGTCGATTCTCCACCATCGTGGCTGGCAAAAAAACGTCTGGGAATTTTACTTAACCCTGCATCTGTCAACAGCCAGCTTGAATCCACCGCAGATCTCATTCACAAAAATTTTCCAGGACAACTCAAGGCGTTGTTCACCCCACAGCATGGATATCATGCCGCCAAACAAGATAACATGATTGAATCTGATGACCTTATTCATCGCCACTTTAATATTCCCATATATAGCTTGTATGGAAGAACACGTTTTCCCTTGCCACATATGCTGGAAAATATTGATACCCTTCTGGTTGACATTCAAGATGTGGGCACACGCGTGTATACGTTTATTTATACGCTTTCCTATTGCATGGAAGCCGCAAAAAAACACGGAAAAACCATTGTTGTCCTGGATCGACCCAATCCCGTTTCTGGCACTCAAATTGAGGGAAATTGTCTGGAATCTAGTTACAGTTCTTTTGTCGGTCGATATACGATTCCCATGCGTCACGGCTTGACCATCGCTGAATTAGCACTGTATATCAACGCAACGGCTAATATACAGTGTGAATTAGAGGTTATTCCAATGAACGGATGGCAAAGAAATATGTATTATGACGACACAGATCTTTACTGGCTGGCGCCATCACCCAATATGCCAACAGTATCTACTGCAATGGTCTATCCTGGACAGGTCATGTTTGAAGGAACCAATATTTCTGAGGGAAGGGGAACCACACAGCCCTTTGAAATAATGGGAGCCCCCTTTATTGACTCAGATACCTTGTTAAAAGATATTGGAAATATTCCTGGTGTTTATTTCAGACCCCTCTGTTTTGAACCCACATTTAATAAATGGCAGGGTGAGCTGTGTAATGGCTTTCAAATTCATGTGATTGATCGAAATCAATATAATTCCTACACAACCAGTCTAAAAATTCTTCAAGCCATCATTCGACAATACCCCAAAGACTTTCAATGGAAATTACCCCCCTATGAATATGAATTCGAAAAAATGCCGATTGATCTAATACTTGGCAGTCAAAATATTCGGAAAGAGATTGAAAAAGGATCCAATATCGATGATTTGCAAGATTTATGGCAAGCTGGAACAGATGCTTTTGAACAAAAATCAAGTCTATTTTATATGTATTGATCAATGACTGGAGAGATATTTCATGCAATCCCAAATCACACGCAAGTCTATCCTTAACCATGTGGATCGTCTTGTCATTAAAGTAGGCAGTAACGTGTTGACAGCAGAAAAAAGTTTAAATGTAGCTGCTATCAGACGCATTGCCATGCAAGTTCATCAGTTAACCCAACAAGGTATTCAGGTGATTATTGTGTCATCCGGCGCAATGGCAGCAGGCATGCGGAAGTTGGATTTAAAATCAAGACCCACAGAAATTCCTTTAAGGCAGGCAATTGCAGCAGTTGGTCAGGCCGGACTCATTCAGGAGTATGAAAAAGCCTTTGATTTTTTTAATGACAGGGTGGCACAAATTTTATTGACCCGAATGGATTTGTCTAACAGAAAAAGGTATCTGAATGCTCGAAACACCATCAGAGCCTTGTTATCCTGGAATGTCATTCCCATTGTCAATGAGAACGATACAGTGGCTGTGGAAGAAATAAAATTTGGCGATAATGATCATTTATCCGCCATGATTGCCTTGTTATTGAATGCCGATCTTTTGATCAATCTTACTGATATTTCCGGATTGTTCGACAAAGACCCCCGGACAGAAAAAGAGGCTCAATTTATCCCCATTGTTGAATCCTATACGCGCGAGCTTGATGCTTATGCATCAGGAATTCCCGGTGCTCTGGGAACCGGTGGCATGCTGACTAAAATAAAAGCCGCTCAAAAGGTGACAACCGCTGGTATTCCCATGATTATTGCCAAAGAGTCTGAAAATGTGTTAACACGGATTATGGCGGGAGAAGACATTGGTACTTTCTTTGTTCCCAGAAATACCAAAATGAAAAATCGAAAATGCTGGATTGCTTTTTCTAAAAAAACAAAAGGCACTGTTTACCTTGATGATGGTGCCAGCACAGCAATTTTAACCAATGGAAAAAGCCTTCTGCCCATAGGTATCAGTGCAGTCAATGGTAAGTTTAGTGTAGGAGATGCTATTTCGCTGGATACACTAACAGGTCAATCCATTGCGATTGGGTTGACCAATTACTCATCAGATGATATTCAAAAAATTATGCGTAAAAAAACCAGTGAAATAGAAAAAATTCTTGGAGAAAGACCTTACGATGAAGTCGTTCATCGGGATAATATGGTGATTTTATAAAAAATAGCCAGGACGATATTGAATATGAAAGCCTAAAAGTTGAAAAAAATAAAAAGGAATCAATAGCAACATGGTGAAAAAAATCACTTTTTCAACCGAACCCGCATTTATAAACAGAAAACAAGAAATACAGCATCTATCTCACTGGATAAGCAGAAAACCCAATAACATCCTTTTTATCTATGGCCCAAAAAGCAGCGGCAAAACAACGCTATTAATGAAATTTATCAATGAACATTTAAAAAACAATATTTATAACGTTCAGTTTTTTAATTTACGAAAAATGTTGATCAGTAATTATCTGGATTTCATTCAGGCGTTTTTTGAAGTGGATTTGTCAAAATCAAACGAAGACTATAAACATAAACAAGAGTATAATTTTAAAGTATTTAAGTTGTCAAAAGAAACCATCAAACGCCTGGAGAATAAATCCCTTGATCCATTTTTAGTCATGGAAAAAGAGTTTTTAACAATTGTTAAAAAAGGAAAGTGCCCAATCATTATTATCGATGAGCTTCAAGCATTGGAGAATATCTATCTGAATGGACAAAGGGAATTATTAAAAGAACTCTTTAATTTTTTTGTCGCAATGACTAAGGAATCGCATTTGTGTCACGTAATCATTTCCAGCAGTGATGGCTATTTTATGAACAGAATATATGAAGATAGCAAACTTTCAAAAACCTCAGAATTTTTTGAGATAGACTATCTTAACGAACAAGATACAAAATATTGGCTCTCACATTTAAAAAAAGAAAGTTCTATTACCGCATTTACATTGACTGACTCTCAAATTGATACAATATGGAAATCTGTTGGTGGTAGTACGTGGGAAATTGACAGCATATTAGGAAAACTCCTGGCTTATGAACAATCGGGTAAAATTGAGGATGTGAATCTCTTACAGGTCATCAACCATCTGATTACAATAAACAAAGGTAGATGTGGCCACTATGTGGGATTATATGAAAATAAATTTGCATTATTTAAAAAAATTTATTTGCTTCAACAAGAAACACATGAATTTCAGGAAAGAGACCTGCGAAATCTGGTAACTGACAATTTATATCAAATAGATGATCTTAGAAATGAATTGTGTAATCTTGTCAAAAAAAATTTTCTTTCATTTAATCCTGCAACGTCTTTTTATAAACTTCAAGGTAAAAGCATGTTTTATGGAATAAAAGAATTTATTGAAAGCAATGATTTCCATATAATGTAATGTATTTACTGCATCAATCAACCATTCAACCAGGTTATGCCTGTTCATTGGAGCAAATATGAATCCACAAACAAAGTATTTAAAAGATTATCAAGAGCCAGAGTTTAATATTGAACATATTGATTTGTACATTGATCTTCATGAAACCCATGCGAATGTTCGCTCAATTCTTACCATTGAGCGTGTACGAGATTTTGAAAATGAAGAGAAATCTTTAATTCTCGATGGTATTGATTTGGAATTGTTATCCATTTCCATGAATGGCGCTGAACTGAATGCAAATGAATATCAAACAACATCAGAGCAGTTGATCATTTATAATGTTCCCTCTGAATTTGTTCTTAATATTCAGACAAAAATTAAACCCCATGAGAATACAAGCCTTTCAGGTCTGTACGTATCTAACAATATTTTTTGCACACAGTGTGAAGCAGAAGGTTTTCGAAAAATAGCCTATTTTCTGGATCAACCGGATATTATGAGCAATTATACCTGTACCATTGAAGCAGATCTGGAAAAATATCCCGTGTTATTATCCAATGGCAATTTAATGAAATCCGGCAACTTTGATAATGGACGTCATTGGGCCACATGGGAAGATCCTTTCCTAAAGCCCAGTTATTTGTTCGCAATGGTTGCAGGGGATCTTGTCTATATTGAGGATCTGTTTATTACTGAAAGTGATAACGATGTCATTTTGAGAATTTATGCAGAAAAAGATAATATTGATCGATGCGAGCATGCGATGTCATCACTCATTAAAGCGATGGAATGGGACGAACAGGTGTTTAATCGTGAATATGACCTTGAAACCTATATGATTGTGGCAATCAATGATTTTAATATGGGAGCAATGGAAAACAAAGGTCTAAATATATTCAACGCCAAATATATCCTTGCACATCCTGAGACAGCAACAGACAACGATTATTTTGATATCGAACGGGTCATTGCCCATGAATATTTTCATAACTGGACAGGAAACCGAATTACATTGAAAAATTGGTTTCAACTGTGTTTAAAAGAAGGTTTGACTGTATTTCGGGATCAGTTGTTTGCTGAAGATATGGCCGCATCGAGAGCCATTAAACGCATCCAGGATGTTCAAAAACTCCGTTTGTATCAATTCCCTGAAGATGCCGGTCCTATGGCACACCCGGTCCGACCGGATGAATACATTGAAATGAATAATTTTTATACAATGACTGTGTATGAAAAAGGTGCTGAGGTTATTCGCATGATGTATCGCTTACTGGCAGATACTTTTTTTAAGGGTATGGAATATTATTTTACTCAATATGATGGTCAGGCTGTTACGGTTGAAAATTTTTTATCTGCTATGGAAGATGCTGCTGAAATGGATTTATCTCAGTTCAAGTTGTGGTACACACAGGCAGGCACACCAACAGTTATGGTGCAACGTGAGTACAGTCCAGAAACGCAAACCTATACATTATCCTTTGAACAATTCTGCCGGCCAACGCCCGGGCAACAGAAAAAAAGGCCGTTGCTAATACCAGTGGATATCGCTTTGATTGCCCCTGATGGTCAACCCGTTCCGCTTCAATTGATAGAGGAAGCAAAACCTCATCAACAGAACCACCGGATATTGCAATTGACACAATCCCATCATACCTTCGAATTTATCAATGTTCCAGAAGATCCCTTACCTTCGGTTTTTCGAGACTTCTCCGCCTGTGTAAAAGTATCAATCGATTACACATTCAAAGAGCGCCTGTTTTTAATGACCTATGATTCAGATGCTTTCAATCGATGGGATCATAGCCGACAAATTTTTTTAGAGGATTTATATCGTCTTGTCATCAAATATCAGAACAATCAACCCATGATTTTGAACCAGGAAATCATTGGCGCTATTGAAACCATTTTATCCGAACCGATCATTGATAAATCGCTGACAGCAAAGCTTTTAAAGTTACCCAATGAGGTTGAAATTGCCCATTACATGGCAGACCAGAATACCATTGATCCCGAGGCCATTTATCATGCCAGACAATTTATGAAACAGTCCATTGCCATAGCATTATCAAACACTTTTTTTTCTCTGTTTGAAAATAATTTCAGTTCAGCCCCCTACACCATAGATCCAGAAGATGTTGCACAACGCAGTTTGAAAAATTTGGCGCTGAATTATCTCGTTCAGTTGAGACAATCAGATACGTTATTTATGGCTCTTGATCAATTCACTAAAGCCAACAATATGACCGATGCCCTTTCCGCATTTATATCATTGAGTCACGTGCCCTGTGACGAATATGAAATCGTATGCGATTTATTTTATAAAAAATGGCAGCATGATCCTCTGGTCATCAATAAGTGGTTTTCTGTTCAGGCCTTGTCATCTTTGGATAATACCCTGGAAACAGTCCAGACGTTGATCAATCACAAAAATTTTAAAATTAAAAACCCCAATCGTGTTCGGGCGTTGATTGGTAGCTTTGCACATGGCAACCATTTCCATTTTCACCATCCAGAAGGTTCCGGCTACCGATTCATTGCCGATCAGGTGCTGAAACTTGATAAAATCAACCCACAAATTGCATCACGGATGGTCTCGGCTTTTAATTATTGGAAAAAATACGATGATCGCCGACAGGGACTCATCAAAGAACAATTGGAACGAATGCTTGAACAAAAAGATTTATCAAAAGATGTTTATGAAATTGTTTCAAAATCGTTGGTAAATAGTTGAGCAATCGTCTGATATTCATGAAATAGACGTTGACAAAACGGATCCCACTGTTCGCACAGTTCTATGGTTTTCGAGGTCATGTCAAAAAGATGGGGTAATTCCATGAAATGGCGCATTTCTTTTTGAAACATTGCAATGGTTTGCGGCGAAGCTCCTTCAAGCATATCCGCAACCCAAACATCTGCTGGATACCAGTCTGAGACGCGGTGAAGGTCTCGGTGAATTTGGGTTAGAAGAACATTTCTTGGACCTTCCCACAACTCATTAACAGCAGCATCCCGAGACAAACGGGGTAGCACAGAAAAATCTTCCATCACACCGTGTCCACCCAATATAGACATTCCCAATCGAATGATATCCGGAGCATCCTGTGCAGTTGTTATTTTTTGAAAAAGAATCAGTTCTCTCAATAAGAATTGTTTTTGTCTGCTTGTCATATCCCCTTTTGTTTGAAGTCCACCTACAAGCGGGAAGCCTGAATCTAAATAGGTTTGATACACTTTAAAAGCACCACACAAGGTTCGTTGAGCATATTTTTCAATTTTTTGTATTTGACTGGCAACCATTGGAAATTGAGAAAGTTTCATGCCAAAAGCCTCTCGAAATTCACTATAAGCTTTGATTTCTCTAAGAACACGGATCATTGAAGCCGCGCCAGAAAGACCGACAGTCAATCGTGAACAGGTCAAAACAATGCCAACAACATTGGCAACACCTCGATCCAGAGGTCCCACAGGATAGGCAACAGCGCCATTATATGTGATTTCTGCAGTGGGTAATTCAACGGTACCCATCTTATATTTGAGGCGATGGATAACATAATTGTTTCTGATTTCCCTGGCTTTATTTCCAGGCAACCATGATGGCACCACAAACAATCCTATCTTTTCAGAATGGATGGGCCGTGCAGTCACAACAGTATAGTCTGCATGGGTTGCTGAACAAAAAAACTTATTTCCAAATAACTGCCATGAACCATTTTCAAAACGTGCTTCAACAACATTTGATGGAATATCCGATCCGCCTTGAATTTCAGAAATAAATTGAGCACCGATGCCAAAATTTCCATCCACGCCTTCTTTTAAATGCAATTGAATGCGTTTAAGTTCGGGAGTATCAGCAAATTCATCCAATAATGCAATCAGACCTTCCGTGCAGGTGAGAGGGCAGGCAATACAGGCTTCTCCATTTTCATAGATCAATAACAGTTTGACAAATTTCACCCAGGGATGCGTGTTTTTGGAAAACACTGCTTCTGAAAAAATATCTTTTTCCATGTCAACCGTTTCACGCGGTCGAACAATGCGATCGATTCGATGATTATGAGCATCGTAATGCATCATATACGGTCTATTTTCCGGATACGCAATGGAATTGGCCATATCTCGCCAACGGAACGAAACTTTTTCGGATATCTCTCGGGCAGCCTGATCCACTGTTTGAAACAGGTTGCCGGTATACTGCTGAATGACTTTCTGGAGAAAGTTATCATCTGTATAATAGTTCACTTGATCTCTCCAGGAGAGATAATTATCAAAAGTATATTCATTGGCACCATGATCTGTGTGATTTTGAGTTGAAAGATGTTTCATTTTTTTCTCCTTTGAACACTATCTAAAGAGGCGTCAAGAACGTTAAACAAATTTTTGTTCCGTGGTCTGCTGGAAATTCCTCAATACTTCTGGAACTAACCTGAATATTGCCACCATATTTTTTCATAAATTTTTTAACCAGTGGCATCCCGAATCCTGTTCCTTCTTCGCCATTGGTTCCGATTCTGTTGATATTTTTTGAAATATCAAAAAGGATATCCAGCAAATTTTTCGGAATACCAATTCCAGAGTCCTGAATGACAATTTGAACAGCATTGTTTTTTTCTGTTTCAACGTATATTTTAATAACAGACCCTTGTTCAGAAAATTTAATCGCATTTGTCATCAGATTATTGAATATGGTATTGCTTAAAGATACTTCCTCTGCAATGACTTCTAAAGTATCTGGAATATCCAGATGAATCTGAATATTTTTTTTTTGCAGTTTCATCATTAATATGGACATCGATTGCTCAATGATTTGTTTTAAGTTCAAGGGGTAGGTCTCCATTTCTTTTTCATCAGCAGCAATCAAATGGCGGGTGAAATCAATAATTTTCATACCATCTCTGGCAGCGACAGAAATATTTTTTACAAGAAAGTCAATATCGTCTGGAAATTCCAAAAAAAACTGTGAATAACTTTCAATGGCTCCCAAGGGATTAGATAAATCATGACACAGCACATGCAACAACTCCTTTTGCATTTCACTTTTTTCTCTTAATAATTTTCGGGTATATTGCAATCCAATATGTGTCCGAACTCTAGCCTGTAATTCTCTTGGGCGAAAAGGCTTGGTGATATAATCGACACCACCAACAGTATAGGCTTCCTCAATGCTGTCTTCATCATCTTTGGCTGTAATAAAGATAACCGGTATGTCTTGCGTATCAGGATTACTTTTCAATTGTCGGCAGACTTGAAAACCATCCATGCCTGGCATGATTATATCCAAAAGAATAAGATCAACAGGTTCATCTTCAAGTAAAGACAACGCATCCGCTCCTGAGGTGGATGGTATAACGTCATATTCTTTAAGGATTGCTAACATCATATCAATATTCGCTTCAGTGTCATCCACAATAAGAATGGACATTTGTTTTTTTTCGTTATTATTCATTGATTACCCCATTCATTTTTTCAAGAGCATCTTTAAACTTATATTTGTTTATCAATGGTTTAATGTCTGAAAGCAGCTCTGCATCAGACACAGAAATCGCATATCCTTCAATTTCATCAATGACAGGTTGAATGAATTGTGGACGACGTTTTTTTATTGCTTTCATTAGTTCATTCATTAATTCCTCACGCTTTACCATTGAAAGGGTTTCTTTCGGTGTTTGTGATATCTTTTGATCTTCGAACAATTCACTCTTTTTAATTTCATTAACCACTTTCATTAATTCAATTTCAAAAGGTATCAGAAGATTTTCATCCTGTGTTTCATCTAATTTTACAGCGATGTCATGAAGTGATTTGGCGCCAATATTCGCACTAAGTCCCTTTATAGTGTGGGTGAGACGTTTGGCTGACGGCTCATTTTTTTCTGTCAGTAATGTTCCGATCTTTTCTGCTGTATCGGCATAATCAGTGGCAAATTCACGCAATATTTTTGAATAAAGCTGAACATCATCCACCATTCGGCTCAACCCATCTTTTGTGTCAATGTATTCAAAGGTTGGCATTGACTCGGAGATAATGCTGATATCTTCACATATTTCAGGCACAATGGCCTCACATTTTTTCGGTATATATTCCAGCAATGCTGTAAAAAGTTTTTCAACTTCAATGGGTTTCGCCAGATGGGCGTTCATCCCATATTCACGGGTTTTTTGAATATCTCTAAGCAATGCGTTTGCTGTCAGCGCAATAATAGGAACATCTTTATCTTTTTGACGAATCATTTCTGTGGCTTCGTAGCCATCCATAACGGGCATTTGAATATCCATCAATATGAGTTCAAATTTATCTGGATTTTGTTGATAGATATCAACAGCTTTTTGGCCATTAACAGCTTCTTCGATGATCATCCCGCTATGAGCTAACATCCCTGTTATAATTTCGCGATTGATGCTGTTATCTTCAACAAGCAAAATATTGCTGCCTTTTAATGTGGTTAACTCCTTTTTCAAAGAAGACTCATTCATCAATTGTTTACACTCATTTTTGATCGTTTCACCAAAGACCCCCATGATAACATCGTAGAGAAGTGATGGATTAATGGGTTTTTGTAAAAAAATATCAATCCCCTGTTTTTTTGCAGCATCGACAACCGTTTCCTGACTATAGGTCGAAACCATGATAATGGTGGTTGGCAACTCGTTACAGTTTTTTTTGATTATTTTGGTTGTTTCTATGCCATCCATGCCTGGCATTAGCCAATCCATCAAGACCAGATTATAATATTTGTTTTCTGTGCACATCATTTTTATCGCTTCTTCGCCACTGCTGGCGACATCAACCTGAATGGCATATTGTTTTAGCAAGCCCTGTAAAATATTTTGCCATGAAGGTGTGTCATCAACAATAAGCACTCTTTTATCTTTGAAGAGTTTTAATGGGATGTCATTTTTGTACTGTTCTTTGAGTGTAATTTCAAAGATGAAAGAACTGCCTTTACCCGATTCACTTTCAACCCATATTTTTCCTCCCATCATATGTACAAGCTGTTTGGAAATAGCCAGTCCCAGGCCTGTTCCGCCATATTTTCGTGTTGTGCTGGTGTCTGCCTGTGTAAAAGATTGAAACAACTTGGCCTGCTGTTCTGTTGTCAACCCGATACCTGTATCACGAACTTCAAACCGAAAGTAGTCCTGTTGAATGGCTTTAATATAGATGCCAATTTCGCCTTTTTCAGTAAACTTGACAGCATTGTTGACCAGGTTGGTCAGAATTTGTCCCAATCGTAAAGGATCTCCGTGAAGATTCATGTTCATCCCATGATCATAAGATACTATAAAATCGAGATCTTTCTCTGCTGTTTTCATTTCTACCAGGGTTGTAACATTCTCTATAACTGTATGTAAGTTAAAATCGATATATTCCATCTCCAGTTTTCCGGCTTCAATTTTAGAAAAATCCAAAATATCATTGATAACACCCAGCAAAATATTGGCAGAATTTTCTATTTTATGAATATAATCTTTTTGGGAGGGGGTAAAATCAGTTTGTTTCAGAAGATAGGTCATGCCAATAATTGCATTCATCGGTGTCCGAATTTCGTGACTCATATTGGCCAGAAAGTCTCCTTTAGCCTTATTGGCAAGATCGGCTTCAATTTTTGCCTTTTTCAATTGTTTCGTTGTTTCTTTGTTAATTTCAGCTTCTTTTTGCAAATTAACGCTGAATATTTTTATCTTTCGATTAAAACGAAAAAACAAAATGATAGAGATGCTCATGACCAAAAAAAGCATCAGTGCAAGCAAAAAGATCGGCCAATATTTTCGGATAACATCATCAATGGTAATTTTTCCATAATCCTGATAAGGGCCATATCCAAGAATTTTTTGACAATCGTGAATACTCTGATAATTTAATGGAATCGTCCAACCACTGCATGAGGCAGCTTTTGCTGCCAGTGAATCCTCAGGCATGCCAATCAGCTTGATGGCAACAGCTTCAGCCAGATCATCAGAAGTATGCTTGATTTTAGCAAATGGCCATTCGGGATACATTCGAGTGGAGTGTAAATATAGCGAGTGATTGTCTTCAGCATGATCATGAATTACATCAAAATCGTCGATATTTATTTTTCCTTCCAGCTGCATACGTTCCAGTGTATCTGTTCTCACTGTTCCTGCATCAACAATTTTATTTTTAACAGCAAATACGACAGCATCATGCGTCCCTCCAAATGAAAGTGATGAAAAATCAGTAAAAGGATCGATCCCTTTTTCTTTAAGTTCTCTCCATGCCATAAGCCAGCCGCCAAATGAATTTTTGTTGACTGCCATAAAACTTTTGCCCTTGAGTTCACTCAATTTCTGAATATTCTGATATCTTTTTAAGCAAAAAATAACGCCGCCAAAACTGGTATAAGTACCAGAAATTCGCTTGTTTTTTAAAGTTGCAATTCTGTTAACACCATATTTTATTTCCAGCTCAACATAAATCGACGAATTGGCCAGTATAAAATCGACAGCACCCTGCTCAACCATTTGATTGATTTTTTCAAAATCAATAGGGACAATTTCAAATGTCTTTCCTGGCAGGTTTTTTGTTAAATAATTCGCTGTTGGCGACCATTTTTTTAAGCAACGATCGGAACCTCTTTTAGCCAATACGCCAATTTTTATAGAGGGTTCAGATGCAACAGTTATTGACGTCTGTAAAAAAACCAGACAACTTAACCAGACAAATAACCATTTCATAAATATTCATTCCTTTTTTCCATGTTATAAGATGACGATGAATTCAGTTCCCATCTTCCAATTTTTACAGATCAAACGGCCGCTATGTTTTTCAATAATCGACCGCGCCACAAAAAGTTTGGCGTTGTTATGGCCTGCAATGCTTTTCAGAGGATCAAACATTTCATCCAGGAGAGCCTCATCTACGCCGCCACTGTTATCTCGTATCAAAACTTGTGATTGATTTTCTGCTTTGTGGATCACAATTGAAATTTCAGGACAGTCAATCTGTCTTTTTATCAGAACTTCTCTGGCGTTGGACAAAAGATTGAGTATGACCTGTGCAAAGTCATTCTTACTTCCACAAGATTGACAGGTTTCTTTTTCTTCAATCTGAAGATTGATTTTGTCATGAATAAACGTTGCAGAGAGTATTCTTTCAGCCAGAAAAACAGCATCCCGAATATAAAAAACAGTTGATTCCATATCAGGGGTATACACACGTTGAAAGGAAAGAATGAACTCAGACATTTCATTATCTAATATTTCAACGATTTTTTCAATGGGCTGCTGCGTTCCTTGAAGTTGATTTTCTTTGGAATGACCTGTGGTTGTCAGTGATCGTTTCCAGTTGTTATAAAAAAATAACGCTGTGTCCTGAGCAACGGCCTGGGATGAAAGGTGACACAGTTGCTTGATGATCATCTTTTGTTTTCTGATCTGTTGTCCCATATCAAGATATTTGTTTACGCTTCCAATCAATGCAACCGGATTAAAAGGTTTGGATACATAATCAACAATTCCAAGTTCATACCCCCGAATAATATCCTGTTCCATATGTTTAACCGTAATAAAAATAATAGGAATGTCTTTTGTGCGATCATCTGCTTTCAATCGTTTACACACCTCATATCCATCCATTTCAGGCATAATAATATCTAACAGAATAAGATCAATGGTTTCATCCAGAACAATCTGTAAGGCCTCTTTTCCTGACAATGCAGGAATAACATCATAATTTTTCAAAATTCCCATTAAAATATCAATATTTAATTCCGTATCATCAACGACAAGAATACTTGCCTTTTTTTGCATGTAAAACCTCCCAAGGAATTATTATTCGCTCAACCCGTTTTCAAAATAATAAAATGATTCAGGATACACTCATACAAATTTTGAGTCAATAATAGATCTTAAAAAGTCTGTTTATCATTGACAAGTAAGTGAAAGATTTGTTATCTTTCCTGTTTTTTTGTTGGATTTCTTAAAAACACACTATTTTTCTAGTGAGGAACGTATGAACAAACCTTTTGATTGGGCTGATGAACCTGCAACCTGGGCATTCCCCGTTGCACGCCCAGGCTTACCCTTTATCTATACATCGGCATTTTTGGCCTTGATATTTGCAATCCTGGGAATGCCAGGCCTGACTGTTTTCATGTTATTCACAAGCCTGTGTATCACGCTATTTTTTCGTGATCCAGACAGGGTCATCCCACAACATGAGAAAGCAGTGATCTCGCCGGCTGATGGAAAAGTGATTATTGCAGAAATCATGGATTCATCCCCATATTTTGATCAACCCTGCTTAAAAATCAGTATCTTTATGACGGTGTTCAATGTTCATGTGAACCGAATGCCTTGCAATGGAAAAGTTGCTGATGTGATCTATCATCCTGGAAAGTTTGTATCTGCAAACCTGGACAAGGCATCCACTGACAACGAAAGAAATGCTGTTGTTGTTAACCTTGAAAATGGCCAATCAATGGCAGTTGTTCAGATTGCTGGTCTGATTGCCAGACGTATTATCAGTCAGGTTCATCCAGGGGATACGGTTCAAAAAGGACAGCGATTTGGCATGATTTGTTTTGGGTCTCGTCTGGATGTGTATTTACCACAGGATACAGAATTGCATGTAAAAGTTGGAGATCGGGTCAAGTCTGGCGCTTCAATTCTTGCTTATTTAGTATAAAATATCAGGTTATTGTTTTCCACGTCCTATATACAATATTTCATTAATATTAATAAAAACCCTTTGGAAAGAGGATGTTCCTTTCAATCAGGCATTGAAATATGAAAATCATCTTTCTCTTAAAAAAACGTGTAGAGGTATTATGACATCATATAAAATAGCCGTTATTCCCGGAGATGGCACCGGGCCAGAAGTTGTGGCCGAAGGTGTCAAAGTTGTCAAATGTGTGGCTGAAAAATGTAATTTTCACTGTGATTTTGACTATTTCTCCAATGGTGGCGATCATTACAAAGCCACTGGTGAAATTCTTTCAGATGAAACGATTCAGAAATTATCGACCTTTGATGCTATTTATCTGGGCGCTATTGGTCATCCGGATGTTCAGCCGGGAATTTTGGAAAAAGGTATTTTGTTA
>PEAL01000650.1 GCA_002753725.1 Deltaproteobacteria bacterium | reverse complement strand
CTTTTTTCAATTGCAAAGATAAAAACAAATAAAAATTTGAATAAACCATTAAATGACGATATACTAACTTTTTGGTTAATCATACAATACGAGTTAAAATACAAATATGTATTTATAAATGACTGTTCATTTGTTAACGCGCACAAAAATGATACATCTTTGAATCAACCTTTATCTATGATTCGTTTTCATTTTCCATTATTTTCTCACCTTTTTCATGATTATATGAATATATTTTTCAATTTACATCCCCATTTCTTTTCAACTCACAAGTCTTTATATAATTTTATTTAGTTCCTTAATAATAATAAATCATGTGGCAATCATTAAAAATATAAAATTTAGAATTTTTTAAGATCATCCATTTTATTTGATCTGATTATCATTCAAATTTGATTTTTGTTGGCACAATCATTACTCTGCATAAAAACTTATTTTTTTTGAATTTAAACAATTCAAAAAAACAGAACTTTCATACAGGGCAACATAAACCAAATTTGGATATCTTTAATTATTATTTATTTTTGAGATGAAAATAGATAGGGGGCTGGAATGGATAAACGCCAAACACAAAGGGTGATATTAGATTGTGATACCAAAGCTATTTTATCATGTCATGGTAAAACAATTATTGGCATGATAGAAAATGTAAGCCCAAAAGGTATGTTTATAAAAACAGATGAAATGATCCCTACAGATGAAAATGTTAAAATACGTATCAATCTAATGCAAGGATTACAAAAAGAGTCTATTGATATGAATGGGGTAGTTGTTTGGAGCGATAAAGCTGGCATGGGAATTCAATTCATGACAACATTTTTATTACCCTTTTGGGATGATTCAGACGATATTGAAAGAGAATTCATTGAAATCAATACCTATTCATCCATTGGACATGAGGATGATTATTTGGATGAATTGATATAAACTATTATGAAATTGATTTAATTCTTGAATAGTTACGATTATTATTAAATATGAGGCTGTGAAACATATAAAAAAAAGCGGAGAATATTTCTCCGCCTTTTAAATAAATATGATTGAAAAAAATCGATACAATTATGCATCCATAATTTTCAAAGCTTCTTCACGATAAGCATCCATGACATAGGAGATGCCAGTTATTTTTGTACATTCTTCTGTGAGAGAGAATATATCATCTCTTGATATATATTGAAGTGCAAAATTTCGAGACCCAGCCATAAGTTGTTGTAATCCAACTTTAATTTTATCAACCGCACTATAAATACCAATTGCACCCAAAGGAATATTATTGATTTCTTCTGATCCAAATCTATCTTTTAACACTTCATAATTAACAAAGATTTCTTCTTTTGTAGAGCCATATCGAGAAATAGTATTGGGTAATCCTTTATCTTCGCCTTTTAACCATCGATCAATATTTTTTCCGACCATACCAGGAATCATTAATGCACGGCCCATACAAATAGCTTTGCAATATGGTGCGCCTAAAGCCAGTGCTTTAAATACATGGTCTTCTGAAGAAAAACCACCAGCAAAAGCAATATCTGGAACCCATTTTCCACTTTTTGCCAATCTTTCGCATAATTCATATGCCATTGAATGAAGATAAATTGCTGGAATTCCCCATTCTGACATCATTCGCCAAGGACTCATTCCAGTACCGCCAGGAGCGCCATCAATGGTTAATAAGTCGATTTTGGCATCACTTGACCAACGAATTGCCATTGCCAATTCTCTCATAGGATAGGCACCAGTTTTTAATGTAACACGTTTTGCACCTAGTGCGCGAAGTCTTTCAACTTCTTTCATGAACCCTTCTTGATCAACAAATCCTAATCGTGAATGACGTTCAAATTCTTTGATTGATCCATCCTTAAACGCTTCCTGAAATGCATGAACTTCAGGATCAGGTGTGACAATATAACCGCGTTTTTTTAATTCCAGTGCTCTTTCCAGTGAATCAACTTTAATTTCACCACCAATGCATTTTGCACCCTGGCCCCATTTTAATTCTACTGTTTCAACGCCTAATTTTCCAACAACGTATTCTGCAACACCATTACGAGTATCTTCAACATTCATTTGAACTATAATATCACCATACCCATCATGGTATTTACGATATTCATCAACACGTCTATCCATTTCTGGCGAATTTATTACGTGACCTTTATTATTTCTTTCTAAACCGGGGTCAATCCCGCAAACATTTTCACCACAAACTAAAGTAATACCACTGATTGCTGCACCAACTGCAAAATGTTCCCAGTTAATTCTTGCGATATCGGTACTTCCAAGAGCACCTGTAAAAATAGGAACACGCATTTTTACTTTATTGGTTACACCATAGACTGTTTCAGTATCAACTGCTGGAAATGTTGCTTTATCTGAATCAGCTTCAATGCCTTTTGCGCCTAATGCATACCCCATAATATTGAGATGTGAATAATCTACTGGATAGTCTTTATCCGCGCCTGCTGTGATTGTGCCAAATGGGCCAGGATATAAAACTTCACGTCCGCGAAATGTTGCTCTGAACATATCACAATTTCCACGACATCCATCA
>PEAL01000649.1 GCA_002753725.1 Deltaproteobacteria bacterium | reverse complement strand
GGATAGTTCAAAGGATTGAATCAATGGCATATCATAAATAGTGATTTGATATTCTTTTATCTCACCACTTTTCACCTCAACTACAAGGGGCTTTTGAATTGGGCTTTCAGAGAAATTTCCAGAATAGCATCCAAAAGGCTCATTGGTGTCAATATCAGTTTGGGTGAGACTGCCTCCATGATCCATGTCCAGATAGGCCGCAAAAATATAATTTCCTGGGGTGAGTCGAATGAGAAAACTGCCATTGTCACTTTTAAACAGTGAAAGGGGTGGTGTTGTTTTCCAATCGGATATTGCACTGGCATCCCATGCGCCCATATAATAAGTGCCTTGGGCTGTGCCAGAATAGTCAATATTGCCATAAATCGTTGCAGCAGGATTGATGATATCAATTCTTGTTCGTGAAGAATTGCCATTATACCCTTGAGATGTCTCTGAGCATTGCTGGTTGATATAGCTTACACCGGGTTTGGCTGACTTTAAAACAGAGAATGTCAATACACCCAGTTTAAGCGGTATTGCCTGCTCTGGCCAGTTGCTTCCTTGCCATATCATGGTCAGGTATTGGTCGGTGTCAGTATCATTGTCTGCATTTGAGATATCAGTTTCTGGCATATCATTAATTGATATGAATTGATTGGAAAAGACATCCTTTACACCTGAATAAGCAATCCTATAACTGTCAAAGTAAAAACGTATGGATAAACCTTCCAATTGTGTATTGGCATCACTGACAGTGTAAATCGCAGTTAAATCAATACTGTTTCCGGCAAGTATTTCATAACTATTGGGTGATAACGAAACAGCTTGAAATTGATATGTTGCAGAAATATCAAGATGATAGCCTGTGAAATTTGTCCAGATGGGGGGGATAATTCCTGCGTCAAAAGATCCAATTGCTTCTGCGGATGTCATTTCTATGTGAGGATGATCAATTTCGATGCCATTGTCATTGTCCCAGATTTTAAATACCAGTTGATCTGCATCAATTGCACCTTCATCAATATTTTTTGTATCAGGATCATCACCATAAACGTGAAGCACACCATATTTACCTAATTCAGAAATACGAACACTTCCGCATAAAATACCATCGGTATCAAAAACAGCGACTTCATCACCTGGTTTTGCCAATCTTTCAAGTATATTGATGTCACCAATATAACTGCAAACAAGTGGCATTTGATTGACAATTTGAAAATGCCTTTTGGTGTCCATTGAAATGGAAAAGCCCTTGTTTGCCTGCCAGACAGGTGGAATAATAGCGGGTTGAAAATAATCGCTTCCAGTATGCATTGGTGTCAGTTGAATATCACTTCCGGCATACTCTTTTGATTCACTGGCATCCCATAATCGAATGGTTAATGCATCCTGTTCGTTTGCCCCTTCGTCAGTGGAAGGTGTTGCAGGGTTATCACCATACACATGGATAATGGCATGATCGCCTTGATTTAAAACAACATAATGACCACAAAGGACGCCTTGCGGATCATAAACAGCCACTTCGTCGGACACATCTGCAGGTAATCCATTGATGGATATCACGCTGTAAAAATCACTTGAAACATTTGATGATTCTGGTTTTGTAAAATGTGATGCACATACATTTTGTGTAATCATGATCATCAATATCAGCAAACAAAATGAACCGGTTGATGTTTTTTGAATAAAATGTCTAAACACAGCCTACTCCCTTTATGGAAAAAAATTCAGATAACCATTTGATATGAATTGTAAGACATGAATGATATGGGTGATATCCCTGGTAAAACTGCAATTATCACAACTGCTGACCATTGATAGATGTTTCATCATCTGAACAGCATCTGACAGTTCAATGATGCCATTGGCATTGATATCACCCTTTAAGGATGCATGAATATTCAGAACATATCGAGAATTCGCCTGCCATTGGGGCGGAACAATTGAGGGTAAGACAGACCCCATTTGCGTTCCAGGTGTCAGGCGTATATTATCTCCCTGATATTCAATATCAGTCTGAGAATCCCATACCTTAATATAAAGTGTTTCACCAGAAATAGCGCCTTCATCGGCCTGAGAGGCAGGATCATCGCCATACACATGTAAAAAGCCATATTGACCGGATTGTTTTACAATGAATAATCCACAAAGCTGTCCGGATAAATCAAAAAAAGCGATTTCGTCATCTGGCTTTGCCGGCATGGCATTGATTGATATATTGCCTAAAAAATCACATACCTGTGGTGAAATTGCCGGTTCTGGAAAATGACCCGCTTTTGTCAATGAAATGTCCACGTAAACAATATATGTTATGACAATGATTGACAGATAAACACTTTTTGAAAACACAGAAAGCACCATTTTTTTCATGTCGCCCCATTTGTACGCAACGCAATTATTTGTTGATATGAATATCTAGACGCTGTCTTTTTTTGTCTCCAGACCAAATGATATCATCTGACAAGATAACCGGTTTCTGATTGAGCAAAAATGTGAGTTTATCAGACATTTCAGCACCTTCATCAACTGGCGTTGCGGGATCATCGCCATACACATGAAGAAAGCCATACCGGTTGGGTTT
>PEAL01000106.1 GCA_002753725.1 Deltaproteobacteria bacterium | reverse complement strand
TTGAAAATTAAGAACAAAATAATGTTTAACCTTTCTTCGATTGGAGACGCACTGCCGTGCGTCTCTACGTTCGACAAATTGTACTCGAAAAAGTGTTAACTGGAATATGAAGGATGCCGATATTTTTTATTAATCTTGATTGATCAAAAAATTAACAAAGCAGAACAACCACCATAAATAGTTAGAGCAATCAGCATGATTAGTTACTTTGGATCAAAAGCGACATCCGGACTATGTCAGCCCATCATTGCAATGATGCCTCCGCATGACACTTATATTGAAACCCACCTCGGCGGTGGTGCGATAATGAAACGTAAGCCAGCCGCTTTGCACAATATCGGCATTGATCTTAATTTGAAAGCACTTAGATCATTTGATTGTGACTATCCTGTAAAAAAAGTGCACGACTGTGCACACAAATTTCTTTCTACGTATGACTTTCATGGACGAGAATTAGTATATAGTGATCCTCCTTACCTTCTTCACACACGTACATCTGGCCGACGCTACCGATTCGATTACGATGAACGGGATCATATTGAGCTCTTGGAGATTCTTAAAAAGCTTCCTTGTTTTGTTATGCTTTCTGGTTATCCATCCTCTCTTTACGATGAATTGTTAACAGATTGGGGCACACTTGAACTCCAAGTAATGAATCAAAGCGGAGTACGAACTGAAAAAATATGGTTCAATTTTACCCCTGACCGGGTTCATTGGTGCCGATATGCAGGCAAAAATTTTACAGATCGGCAACGCATCAAGCGCAAGGCCCAAAGTTGGGGGAAACGCTATAAAAACCTTCCTCGCTCAGAACGTCTTGCTGTACTTTCCAGCATAATGAATGTTGAAGCACAGGAATCAACAGAAACAAAAACATGAAACGTCCTATCAATCCAAATGATTTGCCTCAAATCAATGTAGAATCGCTCGAAAGATTAACCAAAGCAGAGATAATTTCATTGGCTTTAAAACTCCGAGATTATAGTATAGAGCTATATGAGCGGCTTAATCTGGATTCCTCAAATAGTTCCCGGCCACCTTCGTCAGATTCACCATTAATGACAAAACAAATGAAAAAACGAAAGACGTTACGAATAATGACAAAAACGATGAAACTGAGAACGATAATGGAAAGAACGATGAGGCTAAAAAAGATGAGACCCAAAACGATGAGGTCAAGAATGATGAAGGAACTAAGAGCGGAGAATTAGATTCTATCAATAAAACAAAACGTAATCCTGGGCGTCAACCTGGTTCTCCTGGCTTTGGACGAACCCAAAAGCCTGAACCTGATGTTATAGTTCATCACTACCCAGAAGAATGTATAATCTGTTCGAATAAACTTGAAAAACCGGCATCTCCACACACCGGATTTTATACATATGAATTAGAACGAAAAGCAAAAGGCATTGAAATTACTTGTACCCTTCATTATTACTATGGTTGCACTTGCGAGTGTGGTCATGACAATATCGAAGAACCCGGAGAGGGATATGTATCTGTTTTGGAAGGCCGAAAACGAAATGTAAAATTGAGTGAATATACAATAGTTGGTCCGATGCTGGCCACATTTATCGCTTCTTTAAATCGAAACTATGGAATGTCTCGCAAAAAAATTCAGCTTTATTTAAATAATTGGCTGAATTTTGAACTTTCGGAAGGCACTATCTGTAAAACGATTCGAGAGGTTGGTATTGCCTGTTATCCAATTGTGACAGAATTGATAGAGGAGCTTCAAAAAGGAGAACAGGTTCATTTGGACGAAACCCCTTGGTACCAAAAAGGTGTATTTTGTTGGATATGGGTTGCTATAAGCAAAACAACAGCAATATACAAGGTGGGCACTCGTAAAAAAGAGGAACTTCTTGAGTTAATAACCGAAGCCTTTTTGGGTTGGCTGATTACTGATGGGTATGGTGCATATAGAAGCCATGAAAAAAGGCAACGCTGCTTAGCTCATTTAATAAGAAAAGCGGTTGCTCTAACAGGTTCGGTTAGCCAAGAGGCTCAAAAAGCCGGAGAATGGTTTTTAAAAGAGTTGCGAGGGTTGATAGCAGCAATGGCAAAAGGCGAGGAAGGCAAGATAGAATGCAGGCCAATCCTCGCCAGATTAAAAAGAGCCTGCAATCTGGGAAAAGAATCAGATCATGCCAAATTAAAATCTCTTGCAAAAGAGATTTTAAACGATTGGGATGCGGTGGTGGCGTTTGTCAAAAATCCTGGATTGCCTGCGACAAATAATGAAGCTGAACGAGCATTGAGATGGGTGGTACTTTTTCGGAAAATTACCTATGGCACACGCACGGTTGAAGGTAGTCGATCTTTTGCAGCAATGCTAAGTGTTATCGAGACATGTCGATTAAGAAATGTCGATCCTTGGGAATATATAGCTAATGTGATTGCTCATGCGAGAAAAGGTGAAAAAGTAGCTACCCCAGCAATCGGGTAAAAAAATATCATTAAAAATAATGGGGGGAGTGAATTGTTACGTATGGTCAATATATTTTTTATCTGAACGAAATTAATTATGAACAAACCAACTTATTGATTGCTCCTCTATTTCCTTCTATCAATATATATTCTTTTCTTTTTTGCTCCTATTCTTCTCTTAACGTAACTAAAAAAAGGAGGTTGAAAATGGGTGTATCCAAAGGATCGGACAATGTTGTTCATCTCTGTTCATCTCATTGTCTGAACCTGGATTACACAGATTAAGAAATTAAGGAATGCTCGACAAATAAGTTCCCCATTTTAGATTGGAGTCACAACTCTTTAGGTTTAGGAGTGCCGATCAGACATTATGCTGCCATGTCTTTCCGATTTAAAAATTCTCCATATTTGCGATCTTCTGTCAAGATATGATTAATCACCCAATCTTTTAAAAAGTTCACAAAGTCTGAATCAATTTCATAACGATTTTTTTTAATTTTTTCAATCATCTCAGATACTTCCTGGATAATTCGTTTGTGTTTTTTATGGTGTATACGGTATTCAGGAAACTGATGCTTTTTCATCAATGCTTCTTCTTCTTGAAAGTGTTTTTTTGAAATGTTTATCAAGTCATCCAGACATTTCAAGAAGACCGATTGATCTCCCGAGTCAATTAAGTGATACAGTGTATCTGCGGCTTTTAACAGTTTGATATGAGCGTTATCCATCTCCTTAATGTTAATCGAATATTCTTCTCGCCAGCTAAACATGGGCCTATTGGTAATTTGAGGGTTCAAGATGGATTTCATACGTTTATCGTATGTTTCAAATAGTTTCCATCGGACAATAGGAATATTGCGCAAGACTTCTCCGGTAATTTTAAACAAAACAGCATCTTTTTTCACGCGGGTTTTAAACAGACTGGATGTCCCAAGCAACACTCTTTCCTCTCCCACAAAATTTCCAATGGATAGGGTTTCATACACCTGGCCATCCAGAATCCTTTCGATAACGCCAGTCTTTAATACAAAAATTTCATTGTTTGTTTCCAGAGGGATTTCTTGCCCTTCTTTGTATTCTACAGGTTGTAATTCCTGGGCAAGTTTATTTTGTATGGGGTAAGAAATAGCTTCACCAAACAGCCATGTATTTTGTAAAAATTCTCTATTTTCTTTGAGTTGTTCAAGTTCAGCATAAAGGCCATTTCGTTTGACAAAATCAAGGTATAAACTACAGGGGATCTCAAGCGCCTGAACAAAGTTAATGGCACGATACGTTTCTTTAGAAAGCTCTCCAGACAATCCGGATATTTCACCAATGATCGCACCTGTCGATAAAAAGCTGTGATTGTCAGAAGGATTGTAGATCACCTCAACTTCTCCGGTTAAAATCAAATATATATTATGATTTCGTGCACCATTTTTAATCACAATAGATTCAGGATTGAAGAGGATCAGGGGGTTATTCAGCAGCATTCGCAACTGGTGAGAAGGTGCTGAAGGGAAATAGGCTTTCATATAGTACAAAGCGTATCTGCGGACATAATCCTGATGAGAGGGAATCAAAACATCGACCATTCCAAAAGGAGCCCCAGAGCCGATTTCTTTTTGACGATGGGTTAATTCTTTGGATGTGTGGGATAAAATGATTTTATCAGAAGGATCATTGCGGAAATCTTCAGCCATGCCGTGGATCAATCCTCCACCAATATCAATTTTTTTGATATTCAATGGCGTCATATAATTTTGTCGGGTGTCATCAAAAAATTTTTGGGATATGCCATTGGCATCAGGATCGTCTGTAATCATTTTTTCCAAAACATCCAATGCAACAATATCAGCAAAGTGGCCGTAAGTTTTAAAGCCTTCCTTTCCAAGTGCTCGAAATATAAGAATGCTGGTTTCTACAGGATGCGGTGAGAAAAGGGGTTTGACTTCAAGACTATCGATATCATTCCATACATCAAATTCAAGATCTTGAATGTCAAAATAATTGGAAAAATCTTCTTCTTCCATTGATACCAGGGCGCATAGTTTTTTTGTTACTGATGCGCGGACCAATGGGGTGGCAAAATATTTAATCCGATGATCGGTATGCATCAAACTGGTCAGTCCGGAAAAATGATCATCATGTACGTGGGTATGAAAGATACCTTCAATTTCATTCACCCCAATACCCAATGCTTTTAAACTGTAAAGAATGTTCGGCCCTGTATCGATCAAATAAATTTTTCCCTGAAACATCAGAATGGATGCCATGGTTGGTCGGTTAACATCCCATCCATCCCCCTGACCTGAATGAAGAACAGCAAAATATTCTCGGTTGATATGATGAAAATCAAGTGTATAAGATGCACCATAGCTTTCATGGGGTTTTAAATTTAAATCAACGGTAACGGTTTCATCTTGATAACTAAACTCAAAGACATTGAGTTGTACCCTACGAACAAATACATTGTTTCGAATTTCAACGGTGTCATTATTAATAGTACGGCTGTCAAGCAATGCTTCTGTATTTCGAATGGTACCAAAGGCAAATCTGAGTTTCAAGCGCATCATGTCTTTGGCTTGTCCTGGCGGTATACCGGCATCAAGAATTTCATTTTCAGATATCAACCCATAATTTCCCCTGTAAATATACTGCATTTGGGCTTCAACTTGATTTTCAGAACCAATGAGCATGGGTTTAACGCCGGTGTTATTTGGATGATTTGGGAGGATCATTCCCTGAAAATAAAGCATTTGTAAGACAGGAAACTCGGCCATATTTGCAAATCCACCATTTTGAAGCATGACATCAGACAATAAAATAACATTCGGACCGGTTTCAAACATAACTCCTTTGACTTCTCGCGTGACAATCAAGCCTCTATTTTTCATGTGCTTTACACTATCAGCCGGGCAGCCACACAAAATATAAATATTTGCATCAGGTATCTCAACCCAATAAACGCCTTTTGTTACCTGGATTTTTCCAATTTTTGTCATAAGATGCTCCTTTTCCCTCACACCCTTTATAAAAGTGTTGATATCAAATATAGAACGTTAACGTCTACCAAATAAATTTTTTTTTATCAATAAAAAAGAATGGTAAGAATGAGGGCAGGCAAGAACGATTGAATAAAGCTCCTATAAAAAAAGCCGCATCTTTCTAATCATAAAAAATGCGGCTTTATAATACCTGAGTTTTTAAGTAAAATGATCGCTTAATGTGCCTTCATTTTACAAGGACATTTCACTTCTTTGAATTGTCGGTCTAACGTACCGGAAATATCAATGTTCATCCCATCAAACCCTTCATATTCGCTTTTGTAATTAACATCAACCGGATGACGTGTTCGCCATCGAAAGGAAGCATCGTCAGTACATTCACAGACTTTCTCTTTTCCGTTTTCATTGACATAGATTTCAATTACTTGAAAGTCGCGTTTACCTTTGAGTCGATAATCGCCGCCCTCATTTTGTGGGTCAAAATTGATAACATTCTGTTTTTCTTTGCTTTCATATTTCATTCCCACAACAAACCGTGCGTTATGAACCGTTACTTTTCCACCTGCTGAAAAAGCAGGTGGTGTTAAAGCCAGAACGATAAGGATTGACAAGATCAATAAAAAAAATCGATGAAGATACATTTTATTCCTTTTATTTGCTATGAAAGGTCAATCGATTTTTCCCCCAGAATTGTGCTGCAATTGCTGGCAATAATAAAATAGCGCCAAACATGCTCAAGAGGAACATAAATGTCAGTAATATACCGATATCCACCTGAAATTTCAATTCAGAAAAAATCCAGGTACTGACACCAACAGCAAGGGTAAAGCCTGTAAACATTACCGCACTTCCGGTTGTTCTCAATGTGGCCAGATATGCCTCATAAAGAGTCAACCCTTTACGCAAATTCAACAATAAGGGCGTTACAATATAAATACCATAATCAACCCCAATCCCAACGCCTAAAGCAAGAATGGGCAAGGTTGAAACGGTCAGTCCTATTTGAAGTAAGGTCATCAGCGCCTGAGCAAGTACAGATACGACGATCAGAGGAATAATAACACAAAAGGTTGCGATTCCAGATCGAAATGTCAGCAAACACAAGAAAATGACAACACCATATACCCACAGAAGCATGGGATTTTGGGCTGCGGTAACAGCTTCATTTTTTGCGGCCATAACGCCAACAGGTCCTGTAGATAGTCGGAATTGAATTTTATCGTCGGGATGCTCGGCAATATAATCTTTGACTGCCTGAACAATACATTCAATGGTGTCCGCTTTATGGTCTTTTGTATAAATAATGACAGGAATGACAGAACAGTCTCCATTCAAAAGTCCGGAGCTGCTTTTTATTCTGGCTGTTGCCTGAGTCAGCACATAGGTATTCCTGGATATAACTCGCCATTTTATATTGCCTTCATTGTAGGCAGCATTGAATATTTTTGAGACATTCGGTAGACTGATAACCGAATGAACCCCCTTAATATTTTCCATTCGCCAATGAAACGCATCAATGGCTTCCATGACTTCGAATTGTGTACAGCCATCTGCGATCGTTTCGACAATGATAGATATTGCATCCACACCAATTGAAAATCGATCGGTGATCAATGCCGTATCCATATTATACCGTGAATCTTCGTGAAGTGCAGGCGCGCCGGCATGAAGATCACCGATTTTCATTTGCAATGCATACTGAAAACCAAAAACAACAAGAACCGCAGCAATAACAATAGCAATCATTCCCTGTTTCGGATGCGCTAAGTTCGATAGGGGCTGCCAGATACGATCATGAAATTTTAACGTTTTTTCGTATTTGTATTTAAATGTTTTACCGAATTGCAAGTATGACAACAATATTGGCAGCAATATCAAGTTGGTCAAAATAATGGATGCAACGCCTAAACTGGCATTAATCGCTAATTCCTGAATCATGCCAATTTTGATCAGCAATAAGGTCAAAAATCCAACAGTATCACTTAATAGTGCAACACTTCCAGGGATACACAACCTGCGAAAAACGGAGCGTGCCGCCTCATAAGGGGCCATCCCACTGGCAATATTGTTGCCCATGCCATTGATCATCTGCATGCCGTGACTCACCCCAATGGCAAAAATCAAGAATGGAACAAGAATGGCCATGGGATCCATTCCAAATCCAACCGCATTCAGCAACCCTAACTGCCAGATTACAGCAATGATGGAACAAACAACTGGCATAACGGATAATCGTGCAGAGCGACAATAAATATAAACAAGAACAAACGTAATAACAATGGCCAGAATAAAGAAAAAGATAACGCCGCGTGTTCCTTCGGCAATATCGCCAATCATTTTTGCAAATCCAATAATATGAATCTTTATATTATCTTTTTGATATTTATTTCGAATCACTTCTTCAAGTTTTTTAGCAAATAGAATATAATCCAGTCGTTCTCCTGTTTTAGGATTGACTTCTTGAAGCTGTACAGCAATAAGCCCGCAAGAAAAATCATTGGATACCAGGCGGCCCACAATACCTGCTTTGATTGTATTTTTTCGAACCTGCTCAATACTTTCCTGAACAGGTTTAAAATCTGCCGGAATAACAGGCCCTCCTCGAAAACCATCTTCAACAACTTCAATATAACGTGTACTGGGAGTAAATAAAGATGTCACTCGCGAGCGATCCACACCTTCGATAAAAAATATTTCATCTGTTACGTTTCTTAAGGCTGTCAAGGCTTCAGCATTGAAAATATCCCCGCGAACATCCTCTACGGCAACCAAAATCCGATTGGCACCACCAAAGAGCTGTTGATGCTTGACAAAGGTTTTCATATACTCATGTTCAAGAGGGATATTTTTTTCAAACCCTGCATCTATTCTGATATACGAGGCACTCCAAAGAAGCAGGCAGGTGCATATTACAAAAAAAACAATCACGACCGGGCGAAAACCAAACAGCAATTTTTCAAAAAATTGAACAATCCTTTCCACGATGTTTTTCTCCTCACATCTTATAAATCTATGAAAAATGGACAGAGTAAAAAAAGACAATGGATATCATCAATGGTCAATATTTTGTCCATCAAGACCAATATGCATAATCCCTTTTTCTCCTACTGCAATTAAATGATTCGGCGTTTTTTCAACAACTGCTGCAAGTGCCACTCTATCGGAGCGAAGATTGACCTTGTATTCATCCCCTTCATTTTGACAGTACACGGTAACACCATCCATGCAAACAAAAAAGATATCACCATTGGATAACTGAATCGCAGAATTAACACTGGCCACACTGGCAGTTTCAAGTTTATCCCAGCTCGCTGTCTGATCTTTTGACCGCCATATATTTCCACGGAGGCCGGCTGGAAAAAGCGTGTTTTCTTTTGTAATTAACACCGTGAAATAAGACCCAATATAAGGTCGATCCAGACTTGTCCAGGATTCTCCCATATTGTTCGATCTGGATATAAAGCCAGCTTCTCCAACCATGTACAAAACATTCTCATTGGTAATGGCTATACCATTGAAATGCGGAAGGCCAAAATCAGGATCGTCTAATGTGGCAAAATATTTGACTTCCCAGTTTTCGCCGCCATCGGTTGTCGCCATATACATGCCGTATGCTCCAATGGCAATCCCCGTGTTTGTATCTTTAAACCAGATATCCATAAACGGCTGTTCTTTTTCCGGTGAGTAAAACTGTCGTGCCCAGGACTTACCGCCATCAAAGGTGGTTAAAATAACAGCGTCATGCCCAACAGCCCACCCCCGTTTGCTGTTAATAAAAAAAACAGCGGTCAAGGTTGAACGCGTCGGTACTGATGCTTGTGTCCATTGATTTCCACCATCAAAAGAGTAAACAATATGTCCCCGTTCTCCAACAGCAACAAAATGGGAGACGGATGTTTTTGTGATATCCAGTAATAAAGATTTTGTAACCAGAGGTTCATGGATAGCGTACACTTCTTCCTCAGCCCATCCCCACTGTAAAGCAACTAAGCTAAAAAAAAGAAACAAAATGATTGCAGTACCCAAGGGCTGTAAAATTTGTCCTTTTAATGTCTCAAAATCCTGTTTGATCATCAATGCCTGCCTTCCTTAAGCAACAACAATTTAATAACATTCCCACTTTTACTGTTTGCATCTATGAACACAATGGGAAAGATATTAAATTGGTATTGCTAACCAAAAAATGTCGGCACGGTCAATACCGCACCGACTTTTTATTAACAATCCAATTTTAATAATAATTGTTAGATACTTTTTATCTCACACCCGTTCGACGAAGCGCACCCGATGTAAAATTTCGTTGGGTTAATTGCAATGAAAAATCATACATTTTTTCTTCATTATCCAACAATGTCGCCAGGTATCGACCTGCCTGCAAGTCATGATAGACATCAAGCGTTGACCAGATGGTGGGCACTTCATAATAATTGATTGCATGCGCTATAACAACACGCCATAATTGATCACGCGTGTCGTACATTTCAGCCGCTAAACATGCCCAACTATCTTCATCAAGATAAAAAACACGTTTTTTGTAAAGATGTCGAATACCTTCTTTTAAATTGGCTTCAACCACCCATACCCGATGGCGTTCATAGCGAACAAGATCCTGGTTGACATGCCCAGGTTTTAATATATCAGCATATTTAACCGAGTTACTGTGAAGTTTGTAGCAATTATATGCTACGAGCTTTTCTTTTTTTCCAAGCAATTTCCACTCATATCGATCAGGAGCGCCATTGTAAAAGTCCCAGTCATCGGTTGTACGTAAGCCATCAGATGCTGTTCCAGGATAATCATAAGCAACATTGGGGGCTCGACGGACACGACGTTGTCCTGTGTTATATGTCCAAGCTTTTCTTGGTTCTTTGACTTGATTGATTGATTCATGAATCAGTAAGGCTGTACCAGCAAGACGTGCCGGCGAGGTGATAATTTGCAGAAAATATCCAAACATGTTCTTTTTTTCAATACTTTCCCGTGTCGCTTCAGGATCAGCATAAGGCACCAAAAGCGTTTCGACCATTTTCATAATGGTATAATCACCATTTCGTGTAGGTGCCGCCTGAGCGCCATATTTACCAACACTATGTCCTCTGTAATGCGTTATATGATTCCAAATGGCTTCCAGCCCATTTTGTGGCATCGGAAATGGGCTGGTGCATCGTGCCCCAGTAAAACCATTACCACCTTCAACAAGCTCTGATTGTGTTGCATTTTCAATTGAAGCTTTGTAAGCACTTTCAGGATTGGAAGCTGTCCGATGTGTGGGATAAACGATCATTTTAAACGTTTTGGGATACGTTTTGAATAATGCGATCATCCCTTCTGTTAAAAGATCTTTATACTGTTCATGGTTTTCAGCCGTAATGGTAAACAGTGGCTTGTCCTCAGGAAAAGGCATGGGATGAAAATCTCCAGGTTTATAACCGGCTGGTGGTTTGGTGACGCCACCGGTCCATTCAGGAATGGAACCATCTGCATTGGCAGCACGTTCTGCACCCACCGGTGTCAAAGGTGTCCCGGTAATTCCCAACTTTTTTGCCTCATCCGCCGACACTTTTGCCCAGGCTAAACTTCCTCCCATCATTAGCGCAATCACACAGATGATTCCTTTTTTTACCCATTTGCCCATAAAATCCTCCTAATTTAATAAAATTTAATAAAAAATTTAAAACATAAAACGAATATATTACCTTATATTAATTAAATCATCCATAAGGATATCCTACTCTTTGGAAAGAATGCGTCTTTGATTATCAAAATACGCCATAACATCGTCATTTAAGACTTTAAGGTTATTGCCTTCCTGGGTTAACACAAAAAAGCCATATTTCCGGGCAGTATCAATTGTTTTTTGCGGCATTGTCAATCCAGCAACGGCACCAAATATCTGATAGTTATGATATGGTGGAAATAATTTTCTAAAATTGTCAATTTTTTTCAATACAGTTTCTACATCATTGGGATGAAAATTATATTTGATTTCTACAATGACCAATTTATCTGAATTGGTCAACACAACATCAAATTCATCTTGCAACCCTTTGTGGATACGCATTATATTTCGGTCAATAGAATCAAAGGTTATATTTCCAATGGCCATTTTTTTTGAAAGACTGCTGAAAAACAAGTCTTCTGCAACATATCCGTTACTGTTACCGATGCCACCAACAAAACGTTGCAGCTTGTCGATATTTTTGCCTACTTGTTCGATTTTTTTGTCAGTTTTTTTCATTTGTTCATTCAATTGTCGATCGGTTTCTTTCAATTGCTGACCGGTTTCTTTGTTTGCTTCAATCAATTCGTGCAATGCCTTCCAAACTTCTTGATGACTTGTGTTCATTTTTTCTCCCCTTCATCAGATTCATTTTCAGACAGTGTTGGCAAATTCCACTGACAAAATCGATTCTTTTGTATCAAAAAGAACAATTAAGTGCAATCCCAAAAAATAAGACCTCATTTCGCAATCTTATTTTTTAGGATTACAGGCTTGCAGGCTAAATTGCGTATTTTACAGTCATCCAAACATAATCCCTGTCTGCCATGCGGTTGGCATTACCCGCGCCCCAGAACATGCGGCCACCGATATCTAAGGACCATTTTCTTTGATAATCAAAATTGATGTTCAAGGATGCGTCTTTTCGGTGTTTTAAAAATGTTGCAATGGGAACCGGTGTTGAGCCATAAACATCGTGGCTGAACGTAAATTTAGGTGAAACATTTATACCGGCAAATACATTGGAATAATCTAATTGGACCATTAATCGGTAGCCCCAGGAAAAAGCAGAGGCGAAATCGTTTTCTTCGACACCTTCGGGGGCATAGCCTTGCAAGTTATAAATCGGACTAAAATAACCGTCTACGCCAAACATTCCTGCATGAGTAATATTACCACTTCTTACAGTTCCTAATGCATCAAATCTTAAAACATCCTGATCAGGCATGTCATGTATATAAACATATCCAAATTCAGCCAGCGCACTCATTTTGCTGGCCCCCATAACATCTGAAAAAAGTTGTGTGAAGGAGACTTGAGCTTGACTGACATCAAGCCGTCTATAGCCGCAAATGTAATCACCTGGTATGGATTTTCCAGGTCCATTAGCCTCTTCAATTTGAGAAAAGTATGGATGAGAACCGTCTTCTGGATTTAGTGGTAAAGAAGCTATAGGTTGCACACCTTTCGAATATAAGAGAGAATAAAGCGGTGTACTCAAAGCCATGATCATTTCAACATCATCAACTTGTAGGGGTTCATCCTTTCTGTAAGAATACTCGCCAGCTACCGACATGCCATTGGGTAACACTGTATTAAAACTTAGGCCAAAAAGTTTTATATCTTCTGGATATTCTGCATAACCATGAATCCAACCATCTCGTGTGTGGCCGGCAAAATCTGAATCCCTGCCATAAATATCTCCTGGAGAAAAAAATGTTGTTCCAATTGCGCCAGCTTTAATTGCATCTTTTTGAGCTTGTGGTAATAAATTTATTTGTGCAACTTCAGCACTGGTTTTCCCCCCTGCAAGTAAGACTTTATCTCCTAAGTCAAAATTGCTAATCATTGCTTCTGGAACACCTTTCGCCCTTAGGCCTTCATCTAAAGCATCTTCTGAAACACCATCATGTACAAAACCTGATAACACAGGACGTCTGCTATGATAATTCACAAAATAAAAACCAAATTCCGTATTATTAAGTTGTTCTGCGAACCAGGAACACTTGAAGCCGTATTGGCCATTGTTTGAGGCTTCCGCATTTTCTAATCGTTCTACGACATGATTAAATTGATACGGAAAAAGAGTTACATCAGCAGATGTTATAATATCAATTATACTCTGACCATTGACGTCAATCATTGGTGCTGACGCATAAATACCTTTATAATTGGGATCATCAAAATTTGGATGTAAATCCGGCATGTGAAATGATGATTGAATCCAATTCCCACCATCTCCAATAAAATCATTCGTACTGAAATAAGACCCTGGTGCATCTGGAATCATGCGTGTAAATTCGTATTGATAAAAACTTTCAAAGTTAATCGTTTCAGAAAGACCAATGGATGTCCAGATAGAGCCTACTGGAAGAAAAGCTTCTTTTAGCTCAGCACCTGGAGATCTCAATTTCCCAACATCAATCGGGTTGGACTCAGAAATACCATGGGGGATATAAGAACTTTCTCCCCAGTTAATCACCTGACGCCCAATACGAACAGAAAAAGGAGTATCCTTAATATAGGAATTATAATAAACAAAAGCATCTAATAAATCTAATCCTCGACCAATCAGATCTTTTGAGTCTTCATTATCCATGATATCCACACGCATATCATCGCTTTCAGACATTAAATAAGCATCGTAAAAGGCCATGCCGCGAGCAAAAAAACCAAAATCCATATATTTTATACTGAAATCAGTCGTTACTTTTACTAATTCTGAAATCAAACCTGTATCAAAGTTTAAGTCACCATCATCACCATTGTTTGACCAAAGACCTGATTGAACCTGACCCGATCCAAATGTTTCTTTATATCTTCGATCCCCATCTAAATATTCATTAGGATCATTAACAAACTCCGGCTGATTCGCCTTACCAATCAAGTTATAATCCCGATTTTCCACCCGAAAACTGGCGCCAACGGAAAAGGTTGAGTCCAGGTTTCCTTCAATGTCTCCAAAAGCGAAACTAACAGCAAAGACATTGCTCGCTCCTCCCATAATGCCTAAAACAGTTAATAACGTAATACCGCATAACCTATTACATTTTTTAATCATCCTTTTTCTCCTCCTCTTTTAAGATAATTCATTTAGTAAAAAACATATCAAATAATGAATTAGATTTATTTTCTGTTCTGATTATAGATAATATGCGGGTTTGTCAAGAGAAAATCAAGATATTAAAATGGTTATTTAAAAACTTTTTCAAAAATGCAAGCATTATGCCACAAATTTTTGGGCTTCAATTTTGAAAAATTTTCATATTTTCAATTTGCTATTTACAATCATCTGTTTCTTGATATAACAAAGCTATTGAGTATTTTAAAATGTTAAAGGAATGTGTATCAATGTGGAGGAGGTTATAAAGAGAATCCTTATGGATTTCAGTCGTTTTGATAACCAATTTTATATGGAGGTTATTATGAACAGCAGTGATATATTGAAAAAATCGTTTCTTTTTGCACTATTGTTTTGCTCACCATTCATTCTATCCCATGCCCGGGCTACTGAAAATTCTGAATTCAGGGATACCAATACAATGAATCAGAATATTAACGAACGGTTGATTAGAATCGAGGAGACTCAAAAATCTATTCTCAAAGAAATGAGAATGAGAAATGAGACGATTTTAAATGAAATGCGAACAAGGTTTGAAGCTGTGGACAGACGGTTTGAAGCTGTGGATCAACGATTTGAAGCTGTTGATCAACGATTTGATTCGCTCATTCGAGAAATGACAAAAGGATTTGAAGCTGTTGATAAGCGATTTGGAGATGTCGATAAACGCTTTGGAGACATGGACAAACGCTTTGGAGACATGGATAAACGCATCGATCAATTAAGCTCATTTTTTTACGCAATTCTTGCTGCCTTTGTGGCAATGT
>PEAL01000648.1 GCA_002753725.1 Deltaproteobacteria bacterium | reverse complement strand
AAATGGAGGCTTTACATCACCCAGGGCGTTGCCCTGGGCTTATATTAATTCGCGCTTTCAGCGCTTTAAAACAAGCAAATTTCAAAAAGACTAAAATGTCCGACTTTTTGGGAATGCGCCCGTTTTTCTGTAACTCCCAAAGCTAAAGCTTTGGGACTCCAATCTAAAAAGGGGAACTTATTTTTCGAGTATTCCTTACCCGCTCTTCCCCCTAATGCCAGATATCACTAAACCTGAACATCACTGCCTGCCCAGGCGAATAGAATATCGCATCTTCTTTATTTCCAACCCCCCTATCATTATCACCCAACCATTCTTTTTTTCTTTCCGAGGTATTGTCCATGTGCTTAAACTGTAAGGTATAGCGTTTATTGGCATCCAGGCCAGTGAATAAAAAGTTCCCTTCTCCATCAATGGTTTGTTTAGACAACATCTTAACGGTATTGTTTTTGATCACCTTTTCATACAAACGAATGACCACTGATGTTCCAGATGGAATGGGATTCCCTTCATGATCACTTACCGTGCCACTGATAAACAGAGATTCATCTGCATCCAGGACAATAGATACTGTATCGCCGGGTTGAATATTATTTTTTTGCGTTTCAGGGTAATTGGGGGCAGTCACCCGTAAGATATAATCATCAACAGCAGATGCATTGTAAAATTCAGGTAATCCCTCAAGGGCAAAGGTACCATGATTATTAGTAATCGTACTTTTGGTCAGATTGATCATTTCTGAATAGATTTCAACACGCGCATTGGATACCGCCTGACCGCGTGAATTCTTAACATCTCCTTGAACATTTTTTCCTTCTGAGAGCAGAATATTAACACTATCCCCGGCAGCAACCTGATACAATGTTTGATCGGCAAAATTGTCGGCATAAACACTGATCTGATAATTGCTTCCATCAGGTACATGATACAGAATAAAATTTCCCTGGGAATCGCTGCTTGTCCATTGATCAAAACCCGATTCAGAATAGACATTGATTCTGGCAGCCAGAGTATAAGCTTTTGGCAAATCATTGGTTGGGATTTGAACTGTACCCGAGAGGCTCAGGGCTGAAGACAGGGTAATCTGCAAGCTGGTATGATCATCGATCATAAAGTTGCGTTCTTCAAACCGTGTGAGATGTGCCGTGCCTGGAGGTGTGACGTGAAGAATATAATCATTGGATGCAGGCAACCCTTGAATTTCATAATTTCCTTGAGCATCTGCGGTATCGCTTTGGAAAATATTTTGTGAAATGGAGCTAATTTTAATAACACTCGTTTCCACCGGCGTTTGATCGGCACGCCTGATGCAACCGCTTAATATAAATCCTTTTTTTAATACAAAATCCACCTTTAGCGCAGTGCTTTGGATATTGGATTGGGTCTGGCTGATATATCCCAGAGTGTTGTCAGGGGTGACCTCAACAGAATAGTCCTGACCAGACAGTAAATTTTTAATCATAAACTGGCCCTGCCCATTAGTAAAACAACTGCCGCCAGAACCAAGACTTGAAGACCATGCGGATACCCAGACATTGGCAATGGGGGTTTTTTCACTGTTTCGAACTGTTCCCTTCATGGTATCACCAGCAATCATTGTCATATCAATACTGGTCACATCTTCTCCAGCCGACAGAACAACCCATCCTTTTTTGCTGGCCTGAACGACCGCACCATTTGGATGATAATAAAATGTCGTTGTATTATCTTGAACAGATACAACATAATCTGTGGCCGCATTCAATCCGCTGATGTGATAGTTTCCACTGGCATCGGTTTTTCCTGTTGCCCCCATGCTGCGTTGATCAGACCAGATCATGACATTCATATTAGATACCGGCTGATGGTTTGCATTGAAAATCTGGCCGGAAATACTGCCGCCAGGTGTCAGGGTAAAATTGATCGTTTGATCCGGCTGATCATCCAGCGTATTGATGTATTGTGCCTGTTGAAATGCTTTGGCCGATGGATAATACTGTTGCTCATAGCTGTAACAAATTTGTAAAGCGATTTAACCAAATCAACTTCTGGTTGTTTATTGTTTCGTTGGTAAAGATATTCATTTAAGGTTAAGTAGACTTGACTCTTCTTTAGATATTTTATATCACTTTTATTATTTTCATCAAAACTATCATCCAAAGAAACACCATCTATAGACTCCTTTGATACATGCAAGTTCCCCTCAGCTGTAAAAGCTTTCTCTTTTTCTTCGTCATCATCAAATACCATATCCTCAGTATAACCCTTAGATACCAAATCCGTCCAAGTACTACCATTTATTGGAGTTGGACAAATAGCTACAGCTGTTATCTTACTATGTGTAACCCTTCTCTTATCTAGCGGGTCTCTTTGTAACACCTTACCTTCAACAGATAAACATAGCTTATTACCTCTTTTACTATTTTTCAAAGATTTCATCAGTCCGAATGTGGATACTGCCATAGGAACATCTGGGTATAGCTCTCCTTTGAAATATAATTGGCGACCATCTATGATTTTTGTTTCAATAGGCTCGCCTAATATAGCAGCAGAATCATCTTTACCTTTGTGGTTCCAATTAATCCATCTAAAATCGGA
>PEAL01000647.1 GCA_002753725.1 Deltaproteobacteria bacterium | reverse complement strand
CTTATCCATTACTCAAGGAATTCTTGAATATTTGTTGGTGAGTGAATATGGAAAAACCTATGAAAGTATATTCAAAATATCTGAAAATATGCCATCAGAATTGAACTTTGCTTTAATGCTGATTGGTTGTGAACCGGTGCCTTTTAAACTTGTGCAGCATTTTAAAAGTGGCGGAGATGTCATTCATCAATTGAAAAAAAAATATCCCAAAAGTTTTCTTGATATCCGCTTTTTGGTGAATGGAAAATCAATCGACATTTTTCAATTGATAGAAAAGCGTGAAAAAACAAAGGAAACATTATACTGGGTCTATACAGGAGGCTTTTTTGATCAAAAAAATAAATATGCAGGAGATCTTGAACTCAGCTATATTGGAATATGGCCAGATAAATCAGCGCCAGTAAACCTGATCTCAAAAAATGGAAATCCCTATCAAGGGCAATTGGGTTTTGAAGTGAATATTAAAAATCAAGAGATCAATAAGGATAGTGTGATTGAGATTGTTTTGTCATTGGGGGTGGACTATTAATCCAACCTTGCTTTTAACTTCAATTAATCCTTTTTTGTTTTGACAGATCAAATGTAGATCAACCTTACCATTGCCAGTTGGAAATTCGGGCACAACAGCGCATAAGCCATCTAAATCCATTTCAGGATCAATTGTTGGTGGTGTTTCAATATTTGTTGCGCCAATTCGGACTCCAAGGCGTTTACCCCTTCCGTGCAATAATTAACGTCCGCCTGACAACCCCCAGTATCCTGTTTTTCTGCATCTGGCTGACAATACCGGCATTAAACCGCTGGGTGGACATGGGACAGTCGATATATTGGGTGATTTTCCATCCGGCATCTGACATTATTTTGCTGTAGTCAAACATCAAAATACTATCGCGTTCATCTTCGTTTAAGGCTGAAATACCTTGAAAATTGCGCCAGTCTGCGTTCAGAAACGCCAGTCGGGTGGTAGATTTGGCATTTTCATAAGCCAGTTGAAAAAATTGTTTAAAAAATTCCAGATAATCTGTTTTTGACAGATTGGATATGCTCTCTTTTGCATAATCATCTGCCTTTTTTTTGAAATAGGGGGGATCAATAAATATAAGATCGGGTTTTTCACTGCTTTTATAAGGCCATTGTAAATTCTTTTTTTCCCAATGATAACATTCAATCTCAGGTCGTGTGTCACATCTGTCCACAAGATCAAATGACCAGCATCGTCGGTTAAATGCCAGACAAACATCAGGTACAACACCACCGCCAGCCATTGGATCAACAATCAGATGATGATCTCTTGAAAAATAAAACAACGTATGCGCAACCAGTTGGGCGGGAATTCGTCCAGGCCACTCATCGCCAAATCGATAGTCCAGATCGTTCCAATACCAGTAATCCCAGGTCAGTAATCCCCAGTTTAAGGCTTTAAAACGTTTTTGATCTGAAATGTTTTTCAGCGCAATATGCCAGATCAATGGTTCTGGAAATTGATACTGATTCGCCAATTCCGCCACTGAAACACCCTGCTCTAAATCAGATTGAATAGACTTTATCATATCCGCAGGTTCAACAATTGTTCTGGAAACATTCAATCGACTGGCAATTCGATCTACAGGAATGCCTAAATATTTCATCATCAGTTTTTTGGCGATCACGTTTAAGTTCAGACTATCGCGTTGTTGTGCTTGAATATCCTTGATTTTGGTTTTTGTTATTTTTTCAGCCAGTTGTTTGATCTCTCTGGCACTCAGTTCATTAAGAGGTACAGTTCTTCCCAATTTTGGCGATCCTGAACGAGCATCATTTTTTTTGATATTTTCTGAATCATCACTATTAACAATATGTTGATAAGTATCAGGAGTATTCTTTTTCACATCAACAAGGGACTTAATTTGAGACTTATTTAACTGATTTTTAAGGGAAATATCGCGAATATCATCACAAATATCGATAATCAGCGGGAGGTCATGTATATAAAAACTCTGCCATTCCAGTCGTTTAGGAAGTTTTTTAAAAATTAATTCCACCTGTTTAACAAATTTGTTAAACAGGGATAAACCCTTTTCAGAAATGGTAGATTTTCTGTTTTGACTCACGCAAACGCTATGCAGTTTAGACAAAAGCGCATGAACGCGTATGACTGGCGTATTTCCCATTTCGTTGTATTCGATGTCTTCAATGAGATAGGCATCGATAATTTCCACAATAGCCTCAATGCGTTCAATAGCAGAGAAATCTTCCCGCTGGATATTTTCAGCAGCAGATATGCGTCTGGCCTGAAGATCATCCACATGGATAATTTTTGCCTGAATTGTTTCAAATGAAGTATACTGTTTCACTGCACGAAATCGTCGTTCCCCTGCGATCAGCTCGTATCGGTCATCTTTTGGACGAGCGATAATGGGCTCAATCAGGCCATCATTTTCAATACTGGCTGCTAATTCCCTGAGTTTTTCTTCATCAAAGTATTTCCGCTTTTGATAGGGTGAGGGATCAATGTGATGAAGTAAAATATTTTTGAGTTTGGGATGGTTGTTTGGGTTCATGTTGAATCCTTTTGATAAACATCCTATCTTTTTGTATGTT
>PEAL01000646.1 GCA_002753725.1 Deltaproteobacteria bacterium | reverse complement strand
AACTACTTTAGTATCTGCTGAATTTCAAATCCAAGGTATCATTTAATTCTAATCTGTTGAGTAAAGTGATGAGTTTTAGTTGAACAAAAAATCGTTTTTAATGTTTTTTGAGATATTGCGTTGTCTATAAACCTCTTTGCCAACATCAGTATTTATCTCAAGACACAACTCACCTGTCCGTATTTTTGAAATGAAATTTGTATTTTTTTAAATCAGACTATGCCAAACCCAGTTTAATGAGACTCCCTTCTTCAATATCTTCTTCCTGCAGAAGGAGAATAAATTTTTTAAGATTGTATGCAGTCTGACAAAGCTTGGACCATATGCGATCTCCCTCAAAACCTTTGTACAGGCTGCGCCTAAAACCTCTCAAATTTTTGGCAACTGCTATGAATCCTTCCGTTGCCGATCGTGCTTTGCAGCAAAATTCTCTTTTCTCTTCAGCTACGTCACTGCTACGCCCCAAAAATACGTTATCGATATTCTTTGCAGCTTTAAAATTGTCACGGCTTCGGTAACCCAGATCAGTCGCTACAGTTTTCGGCTCTTCTTTCATTCGTTTTTTAAAAAGAGCCAGAGTTGCGGGAAAAAGAGTCTTATCATTGGGATTTCCAATAAAATTTTCAATGGTAATCATGAACCCTTCCCTGTTGAAGCTAAGCTGCATTGTGGTACCGAACTCACATTTGGGGTGCTCTTTTCCTTTTTTAATGGGACGGGCTTCCGGTTCATCCAGCGAAACTATTCGGTTTTCTATATGAGTTTTCCCATCAATTTTTTCCAATGTCTGCTTTTCAAGCATTTTAAGAAGATCCAAGAGTATTTCCGCTTTGGCCTCTCTTTTTGGGGTCATTTGTAAAATGTTGATTTTCTTTTTAAATATCTTCAAGGCGGGAATAAATAGCAGGTTGAATTTAGTCAGCCATTCCAAGCGATTAATTTTATTTGCCAGATTAAACTCTCGCCACAACTGCTTGATCTGATCTTCCTGCCACCATATGGGAATCTTATGTAGCTTGGCAAATTGTCCCATTTTTTTAAAAGCTCTGTAAACCAGAAGGACATCATTGGGATAAATGATGTCACTTGCCAGTACACTTGAATCAATCAGAGCATTATCTCCTTTGATTACTCCCGCACGGCGAAGCATTTCAAAGACTTCATTTTCTAATATTTCAATGCCTTCAGATCCAATACGTTTTCTGAAAACAGATATCGAACTGGGATGAAGAAATGTTTCCAGACCATTGTCTGGAACATTACAAAAATACTGGATATATCTGTTTTCTTTGACCTGTTGCACAATTACTCTATCGCTCAAACTTCGATATTTCATAACAATCAGAAGGGCTATCATCAATCGAAGCGATTTGCCACAGGCCCCTTTGGCAGCATTATAAAATGGACACAAACCGTCGATTATCTTTTGCCAGGGAATAAGGTCACGCAGAATGGCAAGTTCATGAGTTGAGCTTGTTATATGCGTTTTGATCCAGTCAGGGGGAAAAAAAATCTTCAAAAGTTTTTTCAATCATTTGTAATTCCTCCATTTAAGAGTGTTCAACGGGGGGTAAACTATCATCTGAATAATGCCATATCAAGCTATGGATAGCGAGCTACTTTTTCTTTAAATGTGAAATTCAGCAGATACTATTTAATATCCATGAAACACTGGCATCTATTCTGAAAAAATTAAACTATGATGTCAAAGCAACATACCGGAGAACCCCGGAATATCTGGAACGCATCTGCAGCCTGTCCAACCACATCATTGTCATTGATGAAGCCAATGATCTGAACACCAGGGTGTGGCCTTATCTGAAAAGAATTATCGACGCTGAGGTTCCCATTGTTTTTGCAGGCCTTCCAAAAGTCAGAACCTTTCTTGCCAGTGAACATCCCGACATCCTCAGCCGCCTGAAAGTTCTTGTGCTTTATCCCATTATTGTGGAAGATTTTATTCTTGCCTATAAAAAGGACTTCAAAGCGGAAGCCGTTGAGCAGATTTACATGGCGGTACGCGGAGACATGAGGAAATTCGAGGAAATATGCACTGATTGCCTGGACAGGGCAAAAGAGTTAAAATACAGTTTTGTTGATCTGAATCTTGCTCTGGAATTCATCAGTGATCTTTTTAACATTTAAGAAAATACCTACAAAAAATACTGTAACGCTTTTTAGAGTGTGAACCTTAAAAATAGTGTAACACTTTCTTACCCTTTTTTTGCTGATAAAACGCTCTTTTTTAAAAGAAAATACAGCGACTTAAAGGAACTGCTTTAGGAAAAGGCGTTACACTATTTTTGACCCAAAGGCGTTACACTAAAAAATATCGTTTGTTATTGAAGACCATTTCTTCTATTCGATCAGAAGGGATGGTCTTTTTTTTGTGAAAAAGCTGGATCAGAAAAAAGCATGAAATGTGATTATGCGAGGGCAATATGGTTGAAAGACGAGAAAAAAAAATAGCGTTACAGTATTTCTAATCTCTTAAAAAACAAATAGACAACCACAACTTATTGATTTTAAATGATATTGATTGTTTTTCATTTGAGGATTGGATCATGGGAAAGCGTTACA
>PEAL01000105.1 GCA_002753725.1 Deltaproteobacteria bacterium | reverse complement strand
CGCCTGGAGTTGAAACTCCAGGCTATTCCTGTGTCGTCCCTTATGGGACTTAAAGTGTCTCATTAAACAGAACTGTTTAATATTCGAAGCTTGCATTTATTGTAAGACACTATAAGTCCCGAAGGGACGACACAGAAATAGCCTGGAGTTTCAACTCCAGGCGGACGAACTTTGCCAGGCGGATAAGCTTTTTTTACACATACGTTCGAACGACTATCTACCCGAAAACTTATGATCGCTTATTATTTTAGATTTTGGTTTAACAAATAAATTAAGTGTAATAATCAAGATGTGACCCCATTTTTTCCATTTTGATTTAACAAATAAATTAAGTGTAATAATCAAGATGTGACCCCATTTTTTCCATTTTAGATTTTGATTTAACAAATAAATTAAGTGTAATAATCAAGATGTGACCCCATTTTTAGCTGGTAACAACCATAACTCATTCAAGTAAAAAAGGCTTCAAATATATCTGAAATATATATTTGAAGCCTTTTTTTGTTTTTTCACAATATGAAAAAATTATTCAATCATTGCTGATTGAGGGATGGCATGTTTTTTGTTTAAAAATATTATGATCATCCCATCTTTTTAACAAAGGATATAATATATGAAAACTTGTCACATTCTTCTGGTGCTGTTGTTTCTGTCTTTTATCCCTTCTATCACATATGGATATACGACCAATGCTCTGGAAGATATACAGTTGCATGGATTTATTTCTCAAGGTTTTGTGTGGAGTAAAACACATAACTTTTTGTTTGACAACCTGGATCACGGCTCTTTTGAATTTAATGAACTGGGTCTTACAGTATCCAAAAATATCAGTGATAGCCTTCATTTAGGTATTCAATTTTTTTCTCGTGATCAGGGTGATGTTGGAAACAATACCCTGATGGTTGATTGGGCGTATGCGGATTATCATCCCACCGATATCCTGGGAATGCGTCTTGGAAAATTGAAAATGCCAATGGGCCTCTACAACGAAACACGTGATATTGACATTTTAAGAACCTGCGTATTTTTACCCCAAAGTACATACCTGGAGTATTATCGGGATGTGCTAAGCGGACTACATGGCATTGGATTATATGGGAATATCCCTTTTGATTTTGGTGGTTCCATTGAGTATCAAATCCAGACCGGTACATTAAAAATTGGAAAAGATGGAGGTGTCAACACTCTTTTACAAAATGAGACAAATATTGAAACGCATCCATTGATGAATATTCATTCTTTTTCAGTGGATCATTGCTTAAATGGTCTGTTTACGGTCAGTCCATTTCCAGGTGTCCGCCTGGGATCCAGTTTTATCAGAACAAGTACACAAGTGACAGCTGACCTGGATTTGGATTTAAGGACTGTTTATGCTGATGAAAAAGCATATGCAGAACTTTACTACAAAGGGTTAATTGATCCTGAGGCCGTGTTAAAAGATCAAATAGATAAAGGCACACTGGCTATGCTTGCAGGCGCTGCCTTAAATGCGGAAGTTGCCAACGTGCTGGCTCATACTCATTCTTTGGAAGTTAATGTTGATAAACTGACACTCATGATGGAATACTATCACTATACCTATCATATCAATATTGGAATACCTGATGCATCCACCCTGGTTGATGATGACTTTTTTACTGAAGGCTATTATGGAAATATTGTTTATCGATTCAATGATACATTTGAAGCAGGTCTCTACTATTCTTGTCTTTACGATAATGCCAGGGACAGGAAGGGAGAGCGCTTCGAAAAATTGGGTGAAAATAAATATCAGGCATGGCTAAAAGACCTTTCATTATCGTTTCGTTTTGATATCAATGAAAACTGGACCATCAAAGTTGAAAATCACTGGATGGATGGAACGGCCTTTTTAATGCATGCCAATAATCCGGAAAAACGACATGGACTGGGGCGTTACTGGCAGATGTTTGCGGCTAAAATGACGTTTCATTTTTAATAATCCAGAATCACTGTAGTTTAAGATAGTATTAAAATGGAGGCTTTACATCACCCAGGGCGTTGCCCTGGGCTTATATTAATTCGCGCTTTCAGCGCTTTAAAACAAGCAAATTTCAAAAAGACTAAATGTCCGACTTTTTGGGAATGCGCCCTTATCCCACTATGTTCTCTATTCAGCTAAAGAAAAAATATCATCATATCCATTCAATTGGTCCGAATATTCAATAACGTCTATTTTAATCTTTAAAGAATCCTGGCTTTTGGGATAGGGTTTAAAATCAAAAGATTGAATATATTCACTGATACGGGATGTTACAATATTAGCACCAGCAAAAGGTGTGTTGGGAAGAAATAAAATAAACCGTTCAGGTTTCATATCCAAAAACAACAAATCGACCCCACGAATATTCTTAAATATAATTGCGCACAGTGCCAGGCGTAAATCTGCACGGATACCTTTATGAAAGACTGTGAAATCTACAATTTCAAAGGTTAAAAGACTGAAAGTGTATTTATAGCGTCTGCTGCGCTGAAGTTCCTCATCCAAACGCTGTTTAAAATAGTTAAATGTGAACGCGCCCGTGATATCATCGGTAATATGGTGTTTTTGGGTTTCTTCATAAGCTTCAGCATTTTTAAGGGCAGCGGCTGTTTGTTGGGCAATCAGGGTGGTCATTCGAACCGTTTGCGGGTTCAGTTTCATACGGGGAACCCGTTCTACATTCACCAGGCCAACGACATCGTTATTCTTATCTGTAAATGGGGCACTGATGATAATGCCCGGATGATTGAACAGATGAATCGTTTCTTTGCTTTTAATGGCTTTTTTCATCACACTGAAGCCTTTTCGTCTCAGATGAATCCGGGAAATATCATCATCAAGCTTTGCTGTCATTTGCAATTGATTGCCGTACAGCCGATAGATGGAACAGGCTTCCACTGAAATAAAATCTTTTAAAATTTGAATGACTGCAGGATAAACATCTCTTTCTCTCAGTGACTTCAAACTTTGTTCGGCCTGGTATAATTTTAACAATGTCGTTTCGCGTCCGGTAACACGGGTATCCACTTCTTTTTTGACCTCACTGAGCTGGTCGTATGCTTTTGTCAACTGTTGAAAAGCATCATTCAAATCGGTATATTCCATGCAAAGCTCTCGAAACTTTCGGTTTTTGACTTCCCGAACCTCTCCAATGATGCTTCCGCCACCAATAAAAATAAGAAACTGCCCCCAAATCGTCGGGTCCTGGATGACCGTGATCACATCCAAAACAGTTGATGTTTGAAGGTTTTGCCATCCAAAAAACAAGACAATCACAGATGAAAATACTCCTGACAACACCCCTGCCCGAAACCCAAAGCCTGTGGCTGTGGGCAGAACAACAATCCATAATGGGTGCGGTCTGATCCCTAAAAAACCGGGATTTTTTGGAAAAAAAAGATAATTCACAGCAAGTACGACACAACTCAGCCCAATGATCAACAGCCACTCACTGTGTTTTTTATGAAAATACACATTTAAGGCAAGTAACATCTCGAAACGTTTAGAAAAATGATTGTCGTTGGTTTTCGGTGTCATGCTTTTAAAAAATAATGTTCATATCCATTTGAATCGATTGGGTGCTACCACTGACAATACCCGTTGATTCACTTGAATATGCGTATGATGTATTGATTTGAAATTGTGATGTCAATGAACATCCAACCCCCGGATTAATATAAAACCCTGCCAGTGACCGTTGGATATCCCATCGATATCCAAAAGATAAGGTATAGGAAAATACAGTGTTGGGTTGATCCTGGATATAGGCACTCAATGCGTATACTCTTTCATTAAGGACCATCGGAACGTTTTGATGATCACTGGCATATGAAAATTTGGCCTGATCCATTGTCAGACTTAGTGTTGTATCAGGTTTTAACCACAATCGTCTGGATAATCCAATCTGATAATTTGAACGGTGCCCATAATTGGAAATGGTGTTTAAGCTATACGTTCGATATACTATCGATGTGTTTACACGGATGTTACCTGGTAAACTTTTTCCAATGCTCACTTGAAAATCATTGTAATAACCATCAGCATCCATTGCCTGTATTGGATCAAACCAGGGGAAATGAATTAGATAGGAAATCTGGCAGTCCATCTGAGGTTGATCATGATACTCAAAGGATCCATAGCCCGATATACCATTGCCCAGTCCCTGATAGGCTTGATATCTCCCGACAAATCTAAAATGTGGATGTATGTCTATGGTCATTTCAATGGACTGTTGATCCATTGTTTCATTGGCGATGTCTACATTTTCCGGAGTATGAACAGCAGTGTTTTCGTATCGGGCATGTAATGTCGCGTGTTTTGTCAGGGTATAACGCACGGCATACTGTTGATGGGTACGAAGCGTACCATCTGAGGATTCATATCGAAAAAACTGCGTTTTTACTGCTGGCTGTTTTTCACGTAAAATGGAATGAATGCCTCTGAGTGCATAAATATTGTCAGGGGCATTTTCAAGCACATGTTCATATGCATGTAATGCATTTTGCCAGTGACCGGCCAAAGAACGTTGATTGGCATAATCGAACCATATACCGGAATCATTTGGGTATCGTTCAATAAGTTTTTCATAAATGGAAAAAGACCATGTTGGAAGCTGCATGCGATCATATAAAGATGCTATCATTCGACGTCCACGCAAACCTGTTGGATCTTGTGACAGCAAATGTTCTATTTCATAAAAAGCATCATCATACTCACCCTGTTCAACAAGCACCTCAATATAATCTGCACGAACATCACGCGATTGCGGATAACGCCTGAGCAGTTGCCGATATAATGCTTTAGCGTCCGGATACAGACCTTTTCGTGAAAGAATCCGGGCTTGAATCAGATCCATTTGCAACCGCTTGCTTTCATTATCAGAAGACAAAGGGTGGGGATCTGTTTTTTGGGGACTTGATGCAGATTGGCTTGTGTCGTAAAACTGAATCCATAATTCCATCTGTAGTTTGATTGCTGCTGATTCATGCTTTTCTGATATCTGCGCATCAGATAGGTGTTTCAGAATTGTATATGAGTCACTCATTTGAAACGCTATTGATCGCTCTGTTGACAGCATCAGGAAGATTACAATAAACCAGATGCTCTGATATGAAAATAGTTTCATCTGCCGCCTGATATATTTGGCGTGTTTTCTGATAAAACCTGCCTTCGGGTGAAAAACAATTAAGATTAGGTTTTCTTAGATAACACGCCATTTATTGAATTTGATTCTTAAAGTGAGTCTTTTTTGGCACGATGAATCAGTGCCAGTGCCTTTTGGTAATGTTTAAAAGCATATCTTTTTTGACCATTAGAAAATAAAAGTTCCCCAAGTTGATATAATACCTCATAATCATCAGGATTGATTTGGACATAGCGTTTAAAATACCGGATGGCTTTATCTGAATTGTTTTGCCATGCATAAATTTGCGCACAGCCTTTTAATGCAGCGAGTTGATTTGAATCATTGGATAGTGCCTGCTCATAGAAGGAAAGGGCAGTATCCAACTGTTTCATCCATAGCAGTTGATTTCCTATATCAATCAGTATTTCAGGATTATCGGGATATTTTTGTGCGAGCACCTTATATATAGATATGGCTTTGTCTTTCTGTCCGGTTTGTTCATAGGCGGCTGCGAGAAGAATTCCAGAAGAGTCCTGCAATTGGTCATTGGTCAGAGCGCTTAAAAGGGTAATGACTTTCTGAGGTTTTTTACGGTCCATGGCAGCCTGTGCCAGTTGAATACGATCGGTATTTGATAACTTTCCGTAATGCTCTATTTTTTGAAGGACCCGAAAAATGTCATCATATCTTTCCAGCCATCCGTAATACTGGGATAGTTTTCGAAGCAGAGCAATATTATCCGGTTTTATTTGTAATGCCTGTTCAAAGAATGAGATACTTTTTTCTGTTTGACCGGCTGCAATCCAGGCGTCACCGGCTTTAATTTGCAGGGTATAAATGGATGGTGATGCCTCAGCAAGTTCAGTCACAAGAAATGCTGTTGCAGCAGCGTTTTTTGTCCAGCTTGCAATGTCAATCATTTTATCACGAATGGCGGAATCATCGGGAAACCTTTCATGTAAGTGTTGATACATCTGGAATGCTGTTTCATGCTGTCCAGACCATACATATAATTCTGCCAGACGACGTTGAATCGTTGCATTATCCTTTTTTTGCGTTAGATAAGCTTCATATGCGTATATGGCCTCATCGATCAATCCGCTGGCAACGGATTGTTCAGCAATGGCCATTAAAATTTCAGGATTTTTGGGCATTGCACGCTTTGAGATTTGAACGGCCTGTTTTACAAGTATCGGATCACCGGTTTCCTGGGCCAGTTTCAGTAATTGCTGTACCTGGGCAGCAGTCCTGCCATATCGAAGAAACCAGTGTTCAAAAAATGAATAGGCCTGTACCATCTGGTTGCTCCATTGAAACAATTGAATACACTGATGAATAACTTTATAATCTTGTGTTCGGAGCTTTGAGGTGGTCAGAGCGGCCGATATCATAATTTCGGGAGATTGTGTATAGCTGGCAGTTTTCATATATTTGATTAAAAAATCCCGATCTTCTTTCATGGCATGAATAATTGAGCCATACAACATGAAAGCCTTTTCTGGTTTTTCCATGGCAAGATACGCATCACCGCTTTGAATAATCAATGCTGAATCCTCTGGAAACTGCTGCTGAACCAATGCAACAGCTTGTTCTATACCTCTTGCATGGTTTGCCCAGACTGCCATATGAAGCAGTTTTTCAACATATTCCCTGTTGGGTGTTGTCAGCGTTATGACATATTGCATCCCATAGTCAAATGCTTGAAGGGGTTGTTCCTGGAACAAATAAATTTCCACCAGTTGTTTTAATAATTCCGGTGGCTTGTCTTGAATGTCCTTCACACGACGAATCGCATCAAAAACAAGATCTTTCTGATTACTGTTCAGTGCTGTCTGAATCAATAAAGGGGCATATCCTTTATCAGGAAATCGTGTTTCCAGTCGTTGATATAAAGAATAAGCTTCAGTGTAGTCTTCTGATTGAACATATAAAGTGGCCAATTTTTGAGAATAATTTTCATTATCAGGATCGGATTGGATGAGTTGCTTAAGGGCAGCAATGGCGTCTTCACTTCGTCCATTTTCCAGTGACACCGTTACAATATGATCAAGAATTTCAATTTGATGGGGTTCGTCCTTTTGAATTTCCCAGAGATAAACAATGGCGTCATCATCCATGTTTACCCATCGAAGGACATTCATCAGAGCAATGCGGTATTTTAACCCAGTTTTTAGCCGTTGATCCAATTTTTTTACAAACTGTTTGATATCATATATTAAATCGGCGTAAACGTACAATTCAATCATTCGCATCATTGTGTATTCTGAGAGATCTTTTTGTTTTTGTGCTGTAATGCCTGGATCAGCGATATCATCAGCATAATTGCTGCGTACCACATGTAATTTACTGAGCAAATAACCTGACATGGGGTCAGCGGTTTTAACGTGTTCATCGCTTATATCAACCATTTTTTGATCGATAATACTCAAAAGAGTTTCTGTCTTAGACTGGTTATGATTCAATCGAGCAAGGGATATAATCGCATTTATTTCATTGTCAGTTTGTCCAAGGTATCGATAATAATTAATGAGACGATTCCAGATACTGATATCATCTGGAAAAATTTCAGACGTTCGTTCCAGGGCTTTCAGTGCGTACTGGGGTTCACGTTCCCATTCATAGAGTTGGACCAGCCGTAAAAGAATATTTTTTGATACTTTTTCTTGAACAAGAAAGGGTTTAAGTTCTTCAATGGCTTTTTTAGGCATCCCCTCGATTAAATATGTGTTTGATGACATGATAAACAAAAGCGTATCATCTGGATTATTCGTGGTATAGCGTTTAATATAAAATCGGGCGGTTTCCAGGCGTCCACTGTTGATCAGTTCTGTGGCAATGAAATGCTGGTCTGGAAAAATGATCACAGTGGCTGTGACAATGACACAAATAAATATAATAATTTGATAAAGCTTGATTTGCATGGGACATTATGCTGCAAAAAATGCGCCTTAGTTCGCAATGCTGATTCAGACAATAATGAATGAATACCCACTCAGGAAAATTCATGCTCACTGATCAAATCTTTCGTGCGTTTTTTTGATGGTCAATACGATATTAATAAAAATAAAAAGAGTAATTTATCCGAACGATATCGAAATTTCCCTTGACAGAAAGTCAGGGCTTTTGTTAAATGAATGCTCATTCATTATTGTTAACCATTATAGACTGAAAACTTGATGAGTAAAAATCATAAAAACAATGATAAGTATCATCGGATATTAGATGCAGCAATCAAAGTATTTGCTGATCAGGGCTTTCACACTTCCACCATTGCTCAAATAGCACGTGAGGCTGGCGTTGCTGATGGGACCATCTATCTGTATTTTAAAAACAAACAAGATATTCTATTCCAATTTTTTGCCTATAAAACACGACTTGTTTTCGACAATTTTAAAAACGCTGTTGAAAAAGAAAAAAATGCCATTGATAAGCTTAAATGTCTGATTCGAACCCATTTTGAGGAGTTCCAGCGAGATCGAAAAATGGCAGAAGTGTATCGAATGGAAACACGGCAATGTCATCGATTGATGGAAACTCAAATCAAAGAAATGACCAAAATGTATTTGGATCTCATTGCTGCAATTGTTGAACAAGGACAACAAGAAGCATCGATGCGTCAGGATCTGTACCTGGTTCTGGTTAAACGATTCATTCTTGGAGCGGTTGAAGAAGTCATCAATGTGTGGGTGATTTCTGGTGGACGCTATGATCTGGTTTCTCAGGCTGATCCGTTGGTGGATCTTTTTCTCAAAGGCATTGGTTGCCAGGAAATCAGTGATCAATAATTTTTAGTGTATGTTGATTGTGGCTTTAGCTACAACCCCGTATTATATGTAGACTTTCATAACAAGATTTCAACGAAATCCAGTCTTTTTATGAAAAACTATATGAATATATATAACTATTTAAAACAGTTAAACTTAAAGCCTGATACCAGGTAACCATCAAAGAAAGGATAAACAATGGCACAGCTTATTGCGGACCGAAAAGATGTCGATTTTGTTCTCCATGAACAATTAAACGTTGGAGAACTGAGTAAAAACGAAAAATTTGCGGAATTTAACAAAAAAACCGTGGACTTGATTATTACGGAAGCCCGAAATCTTTCCATAAAAGAAATCTTGCCCACCCAAAAAATTGGTGATGAAGTTGGCTGCAAGTTAGAAGATGGGAAAGTAATCGTTCCAGAAGAATTTCATCGGGTTTATAAAATCTTCTGTGAAGGTGAATGGCTCGCCATGACAGAAGATCAAGAATGGGGTGGTCAGGGAATGCCTCGAAGCGTTGCTTTGGCAGCCAGTGATTATTTTAATGGTGCCAATTATGCATTTATGATGTATCCCGGACTGACTCATGGTGCTGGAAAACTGGTTGAAGCATTTGGAACGGATGATCAAAAAAAACTGTTCCTGAAAAAAATGTTTTCTGGTGAATGGACAGGTACTATGCTTCTTACAGAGCCTGAAGCAGGTTCTGACGTTGGCGCTTTGACAACATCCGCCAAAAAAAATGATGATGGTACATATTCAATCACCGGTAATAAAATTTTTATTTCAGCGGGTGAGCATGATCTTGTTGAAAATATCATTCATCCGGTTTTAGCCAGAATTGAGGGCGCACCTGCCGGAACCAAAGGCATTTCATTATTTTTAGTGCCTAAATATCGGGTCAATCCTGATGGCAGTCTGGGCGAATTCAATGATGTTGTTTGTACAGGTATTGAAGAAAAAATGGGTATCCATGGTAATTCAACCTGTTCATTGACACTGGGCGGAAAAGGCAATTGCATTGGTACACTTCTGGGTGAAGAAAACAAAGGCATGAGAGCCATGTTTTTGATGATGAACGAAGCTCGTGCCCTGGTTGGTCAGCAAGGTTTTGGATGTGCAACATCTTCGTATATGTATGCATTGGATTATGCCCGTCAACGAATTCAGGGTAAAAATTTGCTTCAGATGATGGATAAAGATGCTCCATCAGTCGCAATTATCAACCATCCTGATGTCCGCCGCATGCTGCTTACCATGAAAGCCTATGTTGAAGGTATGCGCAGCCTGATTTATTACCATGGCTTTTGTCATGACCGATCTGAAACGACAGACTCCGATGAAGAAAAAGCTAAATATCTAGGCCTGTTGGAATTGCTAACCCCCATTGTTAAAGGCTATGTGACCGATCGATCCTTTGATGTTTGCAGTCTGGGCGTTCAGGTATATGGTGGTTATGGTTTTATTAAAGAATATCCCATGGAACAATTGTTACGTGATTGTCGAATCACCATGATTTATGAAGGAACAAACGGCATTCAGGCAATGGATCTTCTGGGACGAAAACTGGGCATGAATAAAGGTAAGCCCCTGATGGATCTTATGGGTGAAATTCAAGCTGTCATTGCAGAAGCCAAAGAAATAGAGAGCCTCAAAGACATTGCCGGAACCGTTGAAAATGCGTTGAACAAAGTGGGGAAAGTTGCCATGCATATGGGAGCAACGGCAATGAGTGAAAAAGTGTTACATGCTTTTGCATACGCCCATCCTTTTATGGAAGCCTGTGGTGATGTGGTTATGGCATGGATGCTTTTATGGAGAGCGAATGTTGCTGCTAAAAAGCTGGAAAAGAAATCCAAATTGACAGCCTACTATGAAGGTCAAATCAAAAATATTGATTTCTTTGCAAATGCTATTCTTCCCATTGCTTTAGGAAAAATGGATGCCATATTGAATACAAATGCATCCATTATGGATATTGCTGATGAGTCTTTTGGCGGATAATCGATTCATATCAATCGAATAATAGCCTTCCTTCCTGTTTGCATCTGAATTCTAAAAGTGTTCAGATGCAAACAATACTATTTTTCTCATAATTTTTTCTTGCCTTATTTCAGATAATCATTTAATCTAATTCCCGAAATTTAAAAAATTATGAATACATTTGATGTGTTGTCAACATAACACGGATGATGTCGTTCAATGGCTCCTTTTTCTGTTATAAAATATTACAACGCAACATAATTTTTTGTTCGATCTACCGAATTTAGATGCGCCTTTTTTATTTATCCATCAATATAATTTAGAAGAATTTATACAAAATGCAGGAGGCCCCATGAACTTTTTATCTCTTTCCAATCTTGGTATACAAACAAAAACAATCGTTTTGGTTATTTTGATTACATCGGTTGTATTGATCTCTTTTGGTCTGTTTGAATACATACAGGTGCAAACAGAGATGACATCTGACCTTGAGGAAAGCGCTAAAATTATAGCGAATCGCCTGTCCAAAACGCTTGTCGATCCGTTGTGGGATATGGAAATGGATAAAATTGACAATATCATGAAAGCGGAAATGGCTGAAAAGCGGATATATGCCATCATTGTCAGAGAAAATAATTCTGATGTGGTTTCTAATGGTCGTGTCCGAAATGATAAATGGGAAATTACTGAAACGAAAAAAATTGTTGAGGGCACGAAATACATACGAAGCGTCAAGGAACTGGTGAAAGAGGCAGATGTCCTGGGAACGGTTGAGGTGGTCAACACCCCAAAATTTATGCAACAGGCCCTGTTTAAAGCGATGATGCTGGTTATTTTTAAAATGGTTTTTCAGAATTTGCTTTTGTCGATATTTTTGTTCCTGATTATTCGAAAGATTATCATCCAACCGTTGCTGGTCGTTATTAAAGGCCTGGATGAGTCATCGAAAAAAGTTGACCGTGCCACAAACATGGTTTCTAACAGTAGTGCACAATTGTCAGAAAGCACGGCTTCTCAAGCCTCCTATGTCCAGGAAACGTCATCTGCTTTGGAACAATTAACGGCCATGAGCCAGAAAAATTCAGAAAATGCCAATGAGGCCAATACGTTTATCTCAAAATCAAATGAAGTCGTATCCAGATCAAATGAATCTATGAATCGGGTAACTGATGCCATGAATGAAATATCCCATGCCAGTGCAGAAACGCAAAAAATTGTTAAAAATATTGATGAAGTCGCCTTTCAAACCAATCTCCTGGCGCTCAATGCCGCTGTTGAAGCCGCTCGTGCCGGTGAGGCCGGCGCTGGTTTTGCTGTTGTTGCGGATGAAGTTAGAAATTTGGCCATGCGTTCAGCAGAAGCCGCACGGAATACAGCCTCACTGATTGAAAGCACTGTCAAAAAAGTCAAAGAGGGGTCTGATCTGGTTCAATCCACATATGAAGATTTCTCTGGTGTTGTCGAAGCTGTTGGAAAAACTGAAGGACTTATTGGCGAAATTTCTAATGCCAATAAAGAACAGTTTATCGGTATCGATGAAATCAACAAAGCCCTCACTGAAATTGATACCATCACGCAACAAATTGCACAGGTATCTTCTGAAACCGCTGAAGCTTCAGAAGACTTATCTTCGCTTTCTGCAAACATGGCTGTATTTGTCAGTTCTCTTTCAGCGATGATTTCCGGACAAAAAGCTGCTGAAGAACGGTACGCAAACTCTGAGACAGAATATGACTATGATGAAGATGATGCCTAACAGCTTGTATTCATCCTATGACCTAATATTTTTGCAAAAAGATAATAACAACACATAAACCAACCAAAGGTATAGCCTATGAAACGTCTGGCAAGCAATATCGATGTCAATAGCGAAACTTTTCGGAAAAATTATCACTCCATGACCGCCTTAGTTGAAGATCTTGATAAAGAACTGGATCGAGCCATGAATGAGCGGTCTGGAAAAGCATTGGCCCGTCAAAAAGAATCCGGAAAATTGCCAGCTTCCCAAAAAATGGAATTATTGTTGGATAAAAACACACCTTTTCTTGAAATTGCTCCCCTGGCTGCAAAAGATATGTATGATGGAAAAATCCATAAAGCAGGGGTCATTCTGGGTATCGGTGTTGTTGAAGGTCGTGAATGTATTATCAGCATTAATGATGCCACCATTAAAGGCGGTTCTATTTATCCCATGGGGGTGAAAAAATCCCTTCGAAGTCAAACCATCGCCATGGAAAACCGACTTCCGGTTATTTCTTTGATGGACTCTGCAGGTGCTTATTTACCCATGCAATCTGAAATTTTTCCAGACCTGGATGATGGTGGACGTGTCTTTTACAATCAGGCCATGATGTCCAAAATGGGGATTCCTCAAATTGTGGGTGTGATGGGCTTATGCACAGCAGGTGGTGCTTATGGTGTGGCCATGTGCGATGAAATTGTCCATGTCAAAGATCATGGTGCGATTTTCTTAGCCGGGCCTCCTTTAGTTAAAGCAGCCACTGGCGAGGAAGTTACAGCCGATGAACTCGGTGGCCCTGCACTTCATTGCAGTGAATCAGGGGTTTCAGATTATTATGCTGAGAACGACGCTCATGCTATCCAAATAATTCGTCACATTACCAAAAATCTTCCAGGCCCTGAAAAGGCGCAATTAACAACGGTACCCCCGAAACCACCTTTTTATGATCCCTCTGAAATCTATGGCATTGTCAGCCCGGACTTGAGCAAACCCTATGATATCCGGGAAGTCATTGCCCGAATTGTTGATGACAGCCGATTTCTTGAATTCAAAGAAATGTATGGACCAACGCTGGTTACAGGCTGGGCGTATATTCATGGTTACCCCGTTGGCATTCTTGGGAACAATGGAATTCTTTTTTCAGACAGTGCGCAAAAAGCCACTCAGTTTATTCAACTCTGTGATAAACGAAAAATCCCCCTGGTCTTTTTACAAAATATTAATGGCTTTATTGTTGGCAGAACCTATGAACGCGGCGGTATTACCAAAGATGGCCACAAGATGGTCAATGCCGTGTCTACTTGTACCGTTCCCAAATTTACCGTTATCGTTGGAGCATCGTTTGGTGCGGGAAATTATGCCATGTGTGGAAGAGCTTATTCGCCACGGTTTTTATGGATGTGGCCCAATGCACAAATCGGCGTGATGGGTGGCCCTCAGGCTGCGGATGTTCTGGTGACCATCACCAATGACCAGAGGGGACGACTGGGGCAGCCCCCCATGACAGAAGAGGAAATTGAATTTATTAAAAATCCGGTCATTGAAAATGCATTGAAAGAAGGTAATGCCTATTACAGTACGGCCAATCTATGGGATGATGGAATTATTGACCCGGCAAAGACGCGTGACATTCTGGGACTGTCAATTTCTGCAGCCCTGAATGCGCCCATTCGAGATGATGTTCATGGATTTGGTGTCTTTCGTATGTAAGGAATCACGATTAAATAACTTGGCTGGAGTCCCAAATCTTTATATTTGGGCGTTCAATTCGTTGTATCTCTTTGACTCCCAAATCTAAAGATTTGGGACTCCAATTTATAATGGGGAATTATTTTTTGAGCATTCCTTAAGAACCGTTTGATCACGTCCATCACGCCCATTTTGTCCCCAAAAATCCATTTTTTCTAAAGGAACAATTGATATGCCAATGTTCAATAAAATTTTAATTGCCAATCGTGGTGAAATTGCCGTTCGTATTATCCATACCTGCAAGGATATGGGAATTAAAACAGTTGCTGTTTACTCGGATGTTGATGCAACATCACTTCATGTATTAAATGCCGATGAATCCATATGTATTGGCCCATCAGAACCAACAAAAAGCTATCTGAATATAGAGACCATTATCGATGCTGCCCAAAAAAGTAACGCAGAAGCCATTCACCCAGGCTATGGATTCCTTTCAGAAAATAGCGCATTTGCAGCAGCCTGTGAAAAGAATGGCATTGTATTTATCGGCCCGCCTTCAGATGTCATCCAGAACCTGGGCGATAAATTAACCGCACGAAATATGATGATCAACGGTGGCGTACCGGTTATTCCTGGCTTATCACAAGCGATTGTCGATGTCTCTCTTGTTAAAGCAGAAGCAGAAAAGCTGGGTTATCCGGTTTTGATCAAGGCTTCCGCAGGTGGGGGGGGGAAAGGTATT
>PEAL01000645.1 GCA_002753725.1 Deltaproteobacteria bacterium | reverse complement strand
TTACCCAGGGCGTTGCCCTGGGCTGGTATGTCTCCGCCCTTTCAGGGCTAAAAATAGTTTGCTGTTTTTTACCCAGGGCGTTGCCCTGGGCTGGTATGTCTCCGCCCTTTCAGGGCTAAAAATAGTTTGCTGTTTTTTACCCAGGGCGTTGCCCTGGGCTGGTATGTCTCCGCCCTTTCAGGGCTAAGAAAAAATGCCCTCTTTTATAGAATGCGCCCGTCCGCAGCAAGAACCTGGAGCTAAAGCTCCAGGCTATTATCTGTCGTCCCTGCGGGACTTAAAGTGTTTTTATAAAAATCTCATAATTATTTGAAATTATTGCTCCCTAAAAGCCCATATAATCAGCATAATTTAAGTTTTTTTCCCCTAATCTCTACATACCTTTAGATTTGGGCGTGGCCGTATCCAACAGATGGGAAGCATTGACAATAATGATCCTACCTTCTTTTATACGTTGTATCATTTCTTTAAACATGCTATTTATTTCAATTTTTTTTATTTCCATCGGAGGAACAGATCATATGTATAGTCCCATCTTTACACAGATGCCGTTCATGAAACGAGTGATTTTATGTTCACTGGTTACCGGTTTGATTTGCCTGAGTACAGCAACTATTTACCCATGCAGTCTGGGCTTTGATGGTATGACTTACCAGGCATCGGATATTGAGAACGATACTTTTTCCATTGATCTGTCAAAAACGGTCAAGCAGAAAGATATCTTCAAAATCAAGTCCGAAATTGTCCAATGCAGAACCTTAATTTCAAGAAATATTCGAAATAAACAGGATACTCTGTTTAAATTAAACAATGATAAGTCCAAACTCATTGGCTCGCGCAACATTAAGGATTTGATTTCAAGGATTCAGACCTTAAAAAAAGAACTGATTGACATTCAAAAACCCTTGAACACTGAAATTAACAAAATTCCCTTTATGGGCCTTTATGCTGCACTGATTGAATCAGATATTAGCAGAAACCAGGAATCTCTGATTACAGCCGCTAAACAAAAAATTGCCGGTCATGCCATTGAAAAGGTGAAAACAGAAATTTCCTCTCATGCTGTTGTCAAAAATAATCAGATGATCATGGATCGTATTTACAGTCGATCGTCCGGTGAAATGGAAATCTATGATAAACTGGATGATAAACGTACTTTTTCAGTACAGAAAACTCAAATATTGTATATTGCTGTGGTCAATGTCTATCCATTGAAATCAAGCATGAAAAATGACGATAGAAACAGTATCACCTATGATGGAGATGTTGTTGATCTTCTAAGTGAAGGCATTCCATACTGGTTTAAACAAAAAATGACTGACTTGATTGGCAGTGACATTACCCGAGAAAAAATCACCTTGCTGACAGAAGCCATCAATACCTGGAAAGATACTGTTGATACCACCAACAGAGACTCCATTCAAACACAAAATCGTATTCTAAAAAAAGTGCAAAACCTCATGCAGACCAAAAAAGATGAAATTCATACTGCTGAAGAAACGCTCGATGAAGCCAGAAAAATATTGAAATCCATATACAAATCTTTAAAAATAAAGTGTTCAAACACTCCTGAATCCTGTCTTGATGATGCATTGACTCAAATGGATGCCGACATTCAAACCCTTGTCACCCAATATATTCAGGAACGTCAAAAAGAAAAGGTGCAGGATGGAAAAAAGGTTCCTGTTTCAGGTGATCCGGCACAAAATATGAAGTCTGTTGTCAAAGACTTGTATCGTACAGTCAAGGAAGAATATTGCAAACGGGAACAATTGATGAAAGTCAGTATCCTTGACAAAGGGTATATGACCCTGAACAATGAACAAACCGGTTATTATATTACAAAAGAACCTGATGTTATCAATATCTTTCCCTATATCAACAATCGTGATCTGCATGTCCTTCTGGTGATGGGATTTAAAATTATTCCGAGTGAGGGCGGATCAAGAAACGATTTCAAGTCATCATGGACCAATAGCATTGGCATGACCTTCGTTAAAATCAACTCGGGTCAATTCATGATGGGCAGCCCGGACAATGAATCAGGACGTTATAATGATGAAAAGCAGCATCGTGTACGCCTGACACAAAATTATTATATGCAGACAACAGAAGTAACACAGGGGCAATGGCAAGTAATTATGGGGAATAATCCATCACAGTTTAAAAATTGTGGTGATCGTTGCCCTGTTGAAAGCGTTTCCTGGAATGATGTGCAAGATTTTATAAAGAAATTGAACAATAGGGATAGGGGGCGGAACTACCGTTTACCAACAGAAGCCGAATGGGAATACGCAGCACGAGCTGGTACAAGAACTCCTTTTGCATTTGGGAATTGTTTAAGTACGAGTGATGCCAATTATGATGGCAATTATCCCCTGACAGGCTGTTCAAAAGGGCAATATCGTAACCAAACACTAACAGTGGGAAGTTTACGAAAAAATGCCTGGGGATTATATGATATGCATGGCAATGTATGGGAATGGTGTCAGGATTGGAAAGATGATTATTCCACTGGCGATGTTAAAGATCCTACTGGACCTACTGCAGGCTCGAACCGGGTGTTCCGCGGCGGCGGCTGGTACAGCTA
>PEAL01000644.1 GCA_002753725.1 Deltaproteobacteria bacterium | reverse complement strand
TTTTAATTGATATTCTTGAAAATATGCCAAGCGATGATGCGGCAGATTTAATTGATGAGTTACCGCCTGAACAAGCCGATGCCATTTTGGTGGGCATGCGCAAAGAAGAATCTGAAGAAGTTGAAGGGCTTTTAAAATATCAAGATAAAACTGCTGGCAGAATCATGGTAACAGATTTTATTGCCTTAAAAGAAGACACTACCGCAAGAGATGCTATTATTTCACTTCAAAAAGAATACTCTGATGTTGAAATGCCCTTTTATCTTTATGTTGTAGATGAAGAAGGTCGGCTTGTTGGGATTTGTTCTTTAAGGCAATTAGTTGTGGTCGCGCCATCTACTTTGCTCAAATCATTAATGACCAAAGAAGTAATCTATGTTCAAACTAAAATGGATCAAGAAGATGTTGCTAAAATTGTCGCTCGATACAATATTCTTGCAGTCCCAGTTACAGATGACAATAAAAAGTTGGTTGGGATTGTTACAGTGGATGATGTGATAGACATTATTCGAGAAGAAGCCACTGAAGATATTTTAAAAATGGTAGGTGCGGGTGAAGAATTTGTTGAAACCAAATCAGTATTTCGAAGCACGCGAACGCGGCTCCCATGGTTATTTGTCAGTTGTATGGGCGGGTTACTTGCTTTTTATATTATTGGCATATTTGAACAAGCATTAATTCAGGCTACATTCCTTGCAACCTTTATTCCGATTATCATGGGTATGGGCGGTAATGTTGGCACTCAATCATCAACAATTGTTGTTCGAGGTCTTGCCACTGGTCGCCTTCATTTGAGACATTTTACAACTATTGTATTGAAAGAACTGTCAGTAGGTGTTGTATTAGGCATTTTTTATGGCGTATTAATTGGTATTGTTGCTCATATTCGATATGCTAAATGGGAATTAGGTGTGATTGTTTGTATCGCAGTTGTTTCATCCATATCTCTTGCAGCTCTGGTTGGATCTTTTGTTCCATTATGTCTTGCAAGGATTAAAATTGATCAAGCCGTTGCAACAGGTCCTTTTGTCACCACATCTATTGATATTATCAGTGTATTTCTTTATTTCAAGATTGCAACCTCATGTTTATTATGACATGGAACCTTTATCAACAACAGCCATTGTTTTGCGTAAAGTCTCATATGGAGATGCAGATCTTATTCTGTCGTTGCTCACTGAAACAAAAGGCAAAATTTCTGTTATTGCAAAAAATGCCAAAAAAAGTGTCAAACGATTTGGCGGCGCATTAGACTTATTTTCATGTATACGTATCATTGCAAATCCCTCACGATCTAAAGATTTATTATTTCTTCAAGAAGCCTCACTTATTCATCCTTATGATCACATCCGAACAGATATTCATATGACAGCATATGCGTCGTATTGGACAGAAATTATTCTATTATGGGTTGAGGAACAGGATAAACAATCATCCATATATCATTTACTTGAATTTGCGTTAGAAAATTTAGACAATGGTCACATTCACTATGACCTCATGAGCATTATTTTTCAGATACGATTTCTTGTCTTAACTGGGTTTAAGCCAAATCTTCAAACATGTGGTATTTGTAAAAAGCCTTTGGATCACATAAATGGTCTGACTGTTTTTGATTTATCAAAGGGGGGTATTGCATGCAAAACTTGTTATCATGGCAACAGGGCATTTTATCTATCAAAAGGAACCATCAAACAACTTAATTGGATCATTTCTGATAATATAAAACTGATACAACGACTTAAAATATCAGATCAATCCATCAAAGAATCGCTATTATTCCTTGAAACATTTTTACCACAATGTATTGATGCGTTTCCCAAAAGTTTAAAATTTATTTATTCATTAAGATAGGGTATTGACAAATACAAATGGCCTAATCTATAGCATTATCTAATTATTATAATTAATTGAATTGAAATATTATGAAAACCTATTATTCTCAAAATTTAATCATATTAGCATCTCAATCACCACGTCGCAAAATGCTGCTTGAACAAGCAGGTATTGCATTTCAAATAAAACCCAGCAATACTGATGAACACTTGATTCCGTTTAAAACACCGGATGATTTTGTGATTCAAGCAGCAAGTCAAAAAGCAAAAACAATTGCTAAACAATATCCTGATGCTTGGATTATTGGTGCGGATACAATAGTTATTCTTGATCATCATGTCATGGGTAAACCATTGTCAATGGATGATGCCAGGTCTATGTTAACACAATTAGCAGGTCGATCTCATCATGTGTATACTGGTGTTTGCATTGGCAAAGAAGAAATCAATCAATTCTATACTAAATATGTTAAAACTGAGGTTTTGTTTAAATCTCTCAGCAAGGAAGAAATTGAATGGTATATTCATACAGATGAACCCTACGATAAAGCAGGCGCTTATGCAGTTCAAGGTTTGGGCTCTTTTATGGTCAAACATATTCATGGCTCATATACAAATGTTGTTGGTTTACCTGTCTGTGAAGTAATGGAATTATTAACAAAACATAATATTATTCAAAGAAAGATACATGGTAACCATGAGTGATATTCAACACAATATTCAATCTGTTCGTTCACAAATTCATACAGTTGCTGTG
>PEAL01000643.1 GCA_002753725.1 Deltaproteobacteria bacterium | reverse complement strand
CACAAACCAAAATGGGCATTAAACAGATTGAAAAACTGGAGAAAGCCTCAGCAGCACTTAAACAGGAAGCCATCGATGCTGAACTTTCTGTGCCTGAAATACAACTGTGGCTGGTATCTACGGGTGGATTTACCGATGAAGTACTCTCTTTTGTACGCCATAGAGCGGATATTTATTGCTCGGATTATGATGGCATTAACAACATTTTTCATGCCTATGGTGGTAATTATAATATTCCAATATTTAGGAATGCTCGAAAAATAAGTTCCCCATTTTAATTTCGGAGACACGATCTTTAATTCGATGAATAGTGGAGTCCTAAAGCTTTAGCTTTGGGAGTTCCTTAGATTTTCAATGCGTTGTTTTTCTGTAACTCCCAAAGCTAAAGCTTTGGGACTCCAATCTAAAATGGGGAACTTATTTTTCGAGTATTCCTTAAAAAAGTATTTTTAGAGAAAATCGAAAAGATATAATATTATGAGTTATATTTTAGTGAACTAATGGAGAACAATACACATGGAATCCGAAAAAATACTACCTGTCGAAGAAATGGTCGCATATGATGAATTCACCGATCGTGTTGAAATATTAAGAGAACTCACGGATTGGGTTAAAAATATTCAACGAATGGCAGCACCCAGTACTGCGATCATTGCGCCCCGACGGATGGGCAAAACCGTTCTATTGGATCGATTGGTCAATACTGTGTTTTATCAACCTGAAAATCGGGTGGCTCCTTTTTATATGCGAATGAAAAGAGAAGAGACAACGTTGCGGGAATTTCTCTTGGAATATGCCACAACCTTTTTTCGTCAATTTATTGCCTACTGTGATCAGGATCCAATTCTTTATGGCCGCCGAGTAACATTAAAACAGTTGCTGAAGCATCCATCTACCCATAAAGCTGTAACCATGGCAAAAGAATTTATTGACGATTTTCTCAGCCAATATGAAGATGAGGAGCATAAAGACACTCGTAATCAATGGGATGGCTTTATCCGTGTTCCTGAACAATTGGCATCATATTCCGGAATCAGAGTCGCTGTTATTATTGATGAATTTCAGGATATGAAATTTTATATTCACAATGTGGATGAAAAGGAACTGGAACGAATCAGAGAAAAACGTTACACACATCCGAATTTGGAAGGCACCGATCTAACAGCGACGTATGATCGCCAGGCTCAAAGTCGTAAAGCTCCAATGATGGTTTCTGGATCAGCAGTGACACTGGTTTTTAGAACAGTCATGGGAGGTCCTTTGGGCGGTCGTTTTGATTTCATATATTTGAGACCCTTATCCATTCCTGATGGCGCTACCTTGTTAAAACAATTACTAATGACATATGTCCCAAATGCAACAATCCGTTCGGAAAATGCTTTTTATGCTGCGGCCCAGGTTGGTGGACATCCTTATTATATATACTGTCTGGCAATGTCTAAGTGTGACAACAAAGCCTTTGATAGAAAAGATGCCATTGATTGTGTCATCCGCTACGAAATTGAGCAGGGAAAAATTTATGGCTTCTGGCAGACTCATTTTGAGGACAATAAGAAATATATCAACGCAGATAATGATGAACAGCTCGGCAAAAAAATTATGTACTATTTCACTAAATATAACAACCAGCCGGTGGATATTAAAGAAATTGCGGCAACCATTAATGTTAGCAAAAAATCAGTAGAAGAAAAAATTGAAAAATTGTATCTGGCTGATCTTGTATATCGAACCGCAGCCAGATTTTATACATTTAATGATATCTGTTTAATGAGATTTATAAAATTTGTCTATGAAAAGGATTTAGAGTCCATAGAAAAAATTGACCTGAGTCAGCAAAATCTGTTTAACACCTTAAAAGGAAGGTTTTTGGAAATCGTTGTTCAGGTAACAATGATGAAATTCAATTATGAAAAAATATCTGGCAATTTTTTGGGAAAAGAAGGTGTGATCGAACTGCCCTTGTTTCAGATTGTCGATACAAAATATGCGAAAGCAATGAGAACCCCTCAATACCAGATTGATCTTTGTGGAAGACTACAAAAGGAAAATCGCTACTGGCTCTGTGAATGTAAATACACACAAACCAAAATGGGCATTAAACAGATTGAAAAACTGGAGAAAGCCTCAGCAGCACTTAAACAGGAAGCCATCGATGCTGAACTTTCTGTGCCTGAAATACAACTGTGGCTGGTATCTACTGGTGGATTTACCGATGAAGTACTCTCTTTTGTACGCCATAGAGCGGATATTTATTGCTCGGATTATGATGGCATTAACAACATTTTTCATGCCTATGGTGGTAATTATAACATTCCAATATTTAAAAAAGTATTTTTAGAGAAAATCGAAAAGATATAATATTATGACGAAGGAATCACGATTAAATAACCTTCCCATTTGAAGTCCCTCGGGTGGGTGCAACACAAAAAAGTTGCACTTATTTTATAATCTTAGTGCCTTTCTTAGCCCTGAAAGGGCGTTAAATACCAGCCCAGGGCAACGCCCTGGGTATAGAATTAATTAGGTTTAGCCCTGAAAGGGCGTTACATAATTTTGTGAAAAGCAGTAATATGTGCCGCCCTTTCAGGGCTAAAATACCTTTATACCA
>PEAL01000642.1 GCA_002753725.1 Deltaproteobacteria bacterium | reverse complement strand
TGGTTTTGATATGAATCATCAGTAGCATCAGAGGGATCATTCATATCAAAACCATATTGTTTTTCCCAAAAATCAGGAATATTGTCATTATCAGAATCTGTCACAGGGAGTACCAGTTCCAGGTCTATTTCGTAAAAATGAGATCTTCTTTGCTGACCCGCCAGAATAAATTCTCCCTGCTTATCATCGGGTTGAATATTGCCTGATTGCGATTTACATTTCATGTGGGCATTCACGCCATCGACTGTTACCGATACAACATCATATTGCTTTTTCTTCTCTGAAAGGGGAATGATGTTATCAGTATTTTCTTGACTTTCAATATACGTTTCCTGGGGTATTTTAATGATATAAGCATAGGTGTCACATTCCTGACAGATCAGTCCCTGTTCATCGTATGCATTACATTTCCGACATTCAACAGACCCATTATACGTGAACAATTCAACGTTTCCTTTTTGTCGGATGGTCATTTCTACCTGAGCCTCTGTTATTAAGGCTTTATGATTTTGGTATAGATTATATACCTGTCCAGAAATTTGTGTTTCCGGCTCTGGAATTGTGGCATAAACAGTTCCGGAAAAAAATATCATCATTGTAGATATTATGAATAATATCCATTTTAGCCGATGCTTTTCTTGCTTGATAATTGCCATATGATACCTCAATTTTTTTTGGGGTTAAAAATTCCCTATTCGTTCAATTTTCCGATTTCAGAAACACGATTTATTTTAAACGAACCGCTGTTTTTTAAGGAAATTTTATGTAATCCACTGATGGTTTCTGAATACATTCCAGTGAGTGCAAAGCTTGCATCATCCGGATCGTTAGAATTCTGATCACTGTCAAAGGTCAATTGAATCTGTCGTGTAATTTTTCGTCCGAGCTGATGATCGGGATGATACAGATGTCGAAATGGATTGGTTGAGTGGTTTTCATCCATAACAATTGTGCATTCAAGGGTTTGACTTGCGCCAAAACTACCGGTTACAGGCATTTGCGTTTGGCCAACAGGAAATTCATAGGCAAGAGATCCCAATCGTATGCCAACCAGTTTGCCATCGCGGCGGATAATACCATCATAATCAGGTAGTAAACGATCATCAGTGATTAATACGCGTTGAACCATTGATTGCCCATCTTGTTGAATACTTTTCTGCATCATGGTTACTTCTTTCAGTAAACTGACAGAGCCATTTTCATGAACATGAAACAGGACAGTCATATCAAAAACATGTTTAACCGGTTGAGGGGTTTCTGTGTTCGTTGTGCTTGTTGTATCGTTCACCTTGTTAAGTTCAACCTGGCCAATCCATAAGCCTTGGTATGTTCCAGCCGATACAGTGAAGGGTGTTAATATGAAACACCAGCAAAAAATTGTAATCAAAATATGTTTATTCATGACGTTGCCTTTCTTGGATTATTTTTCAGCCTTAATGGGAATCATAAAACAATTCCCCATGTCATCAGCAATCTTAATCAAACCTGAAACAGATTCACCTTCAAGGTCATCTCTTCGAATGGCCAGCAAAAAATTTTCAGACTGGCCTTGTTCAATGACAACGGGTTGTGTTTGTGTTTCAAAGGGCTGGTATTCTTTTATGGTGATCAGAGTGTATGAAACCGTTGACAGTGGGACAGTTTCTTCATTTTGAGGATTGCTGACAGGGGTAACAGTGAACGATAGGGGATCAGGGGATCGGTTAATCATTTCAATATTAAATTCTGAAATGGTTCTACTGAAATCAAGGTAATTGTTTGCCCCGGGAAGATTAATTTCCAATGGCCCCACGTATTGTGACCCCCCCTTACAATAGACCCAATACGCTATACCTGATTGTATTAATTCCTGGTCTGTTTTTTCAATCGCTTTCCATATCCCATTGGTTAAAGTATAAATTGTCATATCTTGATGATTAACTGATCCCGCAAAATATTGTTCAAATGTTGGTGGCGCTATTGGATCAACATAAAAACCGACAAAATTGAAAGCATCAGGTTGCCACTGGCGTTTATTGATACCAGAGGTTCCTGTAATTTGAAGTGTGTAATCACTACTGGTTGAAAAAACAATATAGGCTTGATGATCAATGAAAGCGTGAAGTGTTTTTAAGTATTCCTGTGGATGGCCGGGTTGAAACCATACCTGCCATTTTTCTTTTTTCCAGTCAATTTCATTGGGATCCTGGATAAACTGTGTTGGCGTACTATCTGAAAAATAGGACAGGACTTGTTCAACCGGTGTATTTTTAAAGGTAAGATCCAAATCCGGTTCAACCGGATAGACCTCTAAATAGATAGCATTCCAGCCTTTTAAGAGGTTAATGTGTTGCGTTGTTGTAATACCTGAAAAACTTTTACATGGCAGAATAGTTATCATTACTGCAATGAAAAATGCAAACAGGTATCTGCATTGTTTTTTGGAATTCTTTGGAATGAAAATATCCATTTTTAGGCTCCATTGTTTTTTATTGTTGGAATAAAGAATTTTGTGAAATGAAGGAGGGATAATAACTGAATGTTATTCAGTTATTTAAACTATACACGTTCAGTATGGTAAGTACAAGTTTTTTTTTTAACATATTCTCATATCTATCAAGACTCCGTGT
>PEAL01000641.1 GCA_002753725.1 Deltaproteobacteria bacterium | reverse complement strand
GGTCATGAACAATCGCCTCTTGTTGGGACAAAACACTTTCCCTGGTCAGCGGCTGAATAAAATATTTTAGATTACGTCTTTTGGCGGTATCTGATAAATGCATCAAAACAATATCCCGGGATTCTGAAAAATCCACGTCAACAAACAGGATAAATCGGGCAGGTATGATTTGAGGTAACAACTGCGTATCATTTGCTGTCAGGCTGGAGTTGGCAATAATCAGCTCATCCACAATATGTTGAAAGTGAATTCTTTCCAGCATGATTGCGCGGGAGTGATCAATCAAATGTTTACTGATAATGGACGATACAAGATTATCCTTGCCGCCTTTTAGAAAACATCGGTCAGAATCAAAATCCATGGCAATGGTTATGGGTTTGGATGTCCACTGATCCTCTGGGGATTCTTTATTTGTTTGTTTGAGAGAAATCATGGATTCAAGCTTTTCAAAGGATTTGTTTATTTTCATTTCTTTTTCATTGGCCATATCTTTCAGCACTTTCAGAATTTCAGGTGACATACCCGGCGGATGATGATGTGTTAAATAAAAAACATAAACAGACAGCCCGATAATTAAAAGAAACAGAATTGACAACAAGACTGTATGGGTGTTCACTGAATTGCGATTAAAAAAACCTTTTCCAAAACTTCTGGTTTGAACGTGTGTGTCTGTTTTATCTGATGTTTTTTTCGGTTCAGGCGTTGGAAGATTATCAGGAATGTAGTGTTCAGAAGGATCACCATATAACAGATAACTCAATGCACAGGCTGCATTGCCATCTGCAATCAGTTGGTTTCGGGCCTGTCTGATGGATTCGCCAATACTCAAACCAGATAATAAGGCCTGATAGAATGCCAGCGCAAACTGACTTCCGGAGGCATCAGAAATTTCCCAGACAGTCCCCACATAATGTCGGGTACCCGATAGAATAAAGGCATTGGCCAGACCAAATGAATGCCGATGATCAAAGGGTTTATCCCATTCATTGGTTCTGGCAGATTTACAGGCATTGGAAAACACCAGGGATGGCATGGCTGCCCCGCCTGATAGTTGATCAATATCCCTTGCTGTAAAATAATCCTGTGTGAGTTTCCATCCGCTGGTTTCCGGGCTTTTGTCATTGAATTCAGCATGACCTGCAAAATGGACCATATCCCATGATTTTAAATCATAAGAAATATCATCAGGGGTGATTTCTCCCACTAGTGTTGCATTGATCACAGTGGCTTTTGTATTTAAGCTGTCCAGAAGATCACAAATATTTAAACCTTCCTCACTGGCATTTTCCAGATCTCCCGATGGATTGGCAATGACCCACATGGTTAAAGGAAAACTCTGGTTTCGATCTGCACATCTGGCGATTGTCTGGCGGGTTCTGACCATCCTTCCCATACAAAAGGTCTGGCACAAAAATTCATCGCCAACACTGATCAATTCCCAGGGAATATGTACCAGATGGTCATCAATATTTACAACAAGATATGTTGCCCGGCTTTGACGAATCCTGTTTTTGACTTCCTGTGGAAAGAGTTTATCTGAAAGATTTCTGCCATAGGCAAGAAGCTTTTCCATATGATCGGTGTGATCACCATGCCTGGAAATGTCATTCAGGGTTTTGAAAATGGCATCGCTTTTGTGTTTGATATCATCCATAGGGCTTGTCAACTGATGATAGGTCCAGGCAGTTTCCCCTTGCCGATGAATACCAATTTTTAAACGATTCCCATCTCTGGTCGCTTCTATGACTAATGTGGATTGATTCATTGTTTAACAAATCCTTCTGTTGTGAGTGTAAACGCCAATTGTCCTTTTTGAATACCATTTTTCAATAGATGAATGCCATAAGTTCCAAATGAATAAGATTCATTCAGATGAATGAATTGATCGGTCAATTTTTCATATTTCAGTAATTTGTCATCTCGCATGAGTTTTAAACGAAAGGTGTCGTTGCAGTATTGTGGGGCATCGATGATCAACTTTAATTGAAATAACTGACTGTCATGTCGGATAAATACAATATTTGATTTCAAATCATCAAATGTGTGTGTAATATGAATGAATATTCCTTTTTGTTCTACAGATCGGTATCTCACTGGTGATGGAGACAGCAATCCAATGGGATCAGGAATAAGGCCTTCAATCCATTGATAGACTTTTTGTGTCAACTGCCCAACCATACTGAGTTCATGAACAATTTTCTGCGCCATATCAAGGGAAATGGGGTGATACGTTTTCAGGTTTTCATCATTAAGAATTAACTGCGCGCTTGAAAAAGCTTTTCGGCAATCATCGCATTCAGTCAGATGGATTTCAAAGTGTGCGTTTTGATCATCTGAAAGTGTTCCAGATATATATTGAGCAAGCATACGATCATTATTGCATAAGTGTTTCATTGAACAACCTCCTGATTTAGTTATCTTTAATCAATGTTTTCAATTTATCAATAAGTTTGTTGGTGATTTCTTTATTTTCAGAAATAATGGGTTTTTTCAAAGGATAATAATCAACATCAATGACACAACTTTTGCGTGTATCAGCCAGATGCAGGATGATCACCGGTTGGTTATCAGAGTCATCCAGCTCAATAAAAAGAATATATTGGGGAAAAATCAG
>PEAL01000104.1 GCA_002753725.1 Deltaproteobacteria bacterium | reverse complement strand
GTAATCCTCCTGACAGACAATCAATGGGGCGAAGCTGTTTGTTGGTATTAGAAATAGTAAAAATAGGTAGGAAAAAAATTTTTTCATGTCTTAATCCTTAGGAATCGCGATTACATAACTTTCCCATTTAAAATCCCTTGACTGGAGTCCCAAATCTAAAGATGTGGGACTCCAGTATTCACTTATTAAAATCAACTTTAGCAGCTATACACAGTGCGGGCAGCAAGAATAAATCTGAAATCAAAGCCACCATGATAGCAATGGCGGAAAAGATTCCAAAACGACTCAATCCATTGTGAAAAGACAGGAGAAAAACCAAAAAACTTGCAGAAAGAATAATTGATGTAAAAGTGATGGCCTGACCTGCCTCTCTGATAGAATAGATAGCAGCCGTAGCTACATCTCCGCACTTATTCATTTCTAACCTGAAATGTGTCATGAAATGAATGGTATCATCAACAGCTAACCCCATGATAATTGGCGCAATGATTAGTGTATCAGCATCAAGCGGGATGTTTAAAAATCCCATAAGGCCGAAGGAAGCAAGAATTGGGAAAAGGTTGGGAATCAAGCTGACAGCGCCCGCTTTCCAGGATGCGAAAACAAGCAGTAAAATTATGGAAATAATACCCAAAGCAAGGCTGAAACTTTTGATCTGTGACCAGCTTACATAATCCATCATGATTGCCATAATGGTCATACTCCCTGTCAGCGTAATATTGAGATCAGGATACTTATTTTTTAGCGGGAAAAAGGTGGCATCAATAAAATTCTGTATATTGTCTATAATTGACAACGCTTCGCTGGAGCTGACATTCAAGGCATTCACACCAATCCTTGCCCTGGAATAATCATCAGAAACCAGACGTCTTCTGTCTGCCGGGTTGGCATTTCCAAATAAAAACAGAACCTGCTGAAGCACCCTGGCATCAGAAGGAATGATATATTTTTCAGGATGATCATCATGTAATGCTTTAAAAGATTCTTTAACAACATTAACCAGAGATATGGTTTTGATAATTTTTGTCCCGTATGTTTTTGCAATGTATTCTTGAACAGACTGCATACACAAAAGAACATCAGGATCTTTAAGGGCATCTTCTTTATGAAAGGCCAGCATAATTTCCATGTTTGATGTTCCTGCCATATGATGATCAACAATGGTGTAAGCCTTGCGCAATGGCAATGTTTCCTTGATCACTTCAACAAAATTTGAGTCAACCTTCAGCTGAAGCAGCCCATACAAAAGAACACTACCCGTAATGCTAAAAATAAGAATGATCAGCCTGGGTTTCAAAATACTTACAGATTCGAATTTTTTAATTGTCTGCAAAATAATATGCTCTTTATGAACCTTTGTTTTTTTAGAAACAGGCGCCCAAATATCCAACATCAGCGGCAGTAAGGTAACTGAAAATACAAACGCCAGTATTACTGCAACAGAAGCAAAAATACCAAAGTTGGAAATGGGTTTTAAAGGTACCAAAATTAGTGATATGAGGCCTACAGCCGTTGTTAAACTGGTTAAAAAACAGGCCAGACCAGATTTTTTCATTACTGAATTAATGGCATCATCATGCAAAAATTTTTGATTTCTAAAAAACAAATATCCGGAAAGGATATGCACAGAATCAGCAATTCCTACAGAAAATGAAATAAATACAATGACTTGAATCATGGCCGATGAGGGAATTCCAGACCATCCAATAAGACCCAGTGTCCAAATAATGGTCAAAACAATAATAACAACCGGCCATAGGATCGCGCTGAACGAACGAAAAAGCACAAACAGGATAAACACAATGAACAATAAAACATACCCCATGAGTCTTGACATATCCGCCATGACAGCCGTGGCAAAAAAGTCCATGATGACAGGATTTCCAACAGGGTAAAACTCAAGAATTTGACGATATTCAGGTTTATCAAAAATGGCGTGCAAGGACGCAACAAAGACAGGATATTCTTGAATATCTGTCGTTTTGTGTGAAGATAAAGAGGTGTCATCTTTCATGGTCAATGAAGATGTGACCGCTTCTTCTGAGAACATCTCCTCTATATCATCATCAAATTCAGACAGGGATGGTCGTGTTGTTTGAGGTTCAGTTGTTTCAGCATTGAAATCTGTTCTGATAATAATCCCGCCATACTCAGCATTTTGGGATAAATACAGATAAGGATAATCAGGATGATTTAAAGCTTTAGCTTTTAAACGGTCTCTTTGTTCTGGATTTTCAGGTAAATGATCCCCAATAAAATTTCTTGAATACAGGGTATCATCATGGGCTTCCATATATTTAACATTAATCAGAGATTTGACTTCCTTGATATGATCAAGGGGTGATTTTTCATCAAGGGGCATACTGATGCGATAGTTTATCAATTCATCATGAACTTTTTTTAATGTATTTAAAGAGTTATAAGAGAAAATGTCTTTGTCTTTTGCCTGGTAAACTACATATACGTATTCATCACTGCCAAAGAAAGATCTGAATTTATCATAAGCCATTTTGACAGGATCATCTTCTCTTAAATATGATTCTATGGATTCATCAATAATCACTTTATTCATGCCTGCTGCGAAAAAAACAGTCAAAGAGATGACAATGCAAAGAATCCAATATTTATACTGTTGCAATCGTTGATGAAGGGTTTCAAAAAACAGGTTGATTTTATAGGTGAAGTTTTTCATTGTTTTGCTTTCTTTTTATAAAAATAAACATCCACTATATCAGAGATTGTATGTTTTGTACATTATTTGCATAGCAGCACATCTATGATAAACAAAAGAAATCCAAACCTTTCAATAATTGTATCATTTCGTAATGAAGCAGATGTCCTTGACGAATTCATTGAAAGGGTACAAAATTCCCTTGATCCATTGACCTGCACCTATGAAATGTTGTTTGTCAATGATGCTTCCACCGATGCATCCATTGATATTCTCCGTCAAAAAGCAGAAAAAGACACCCGAATTAAAGTCATTTCCATGTCCCGACGTTTTGGTCAGGCGGAGTGTGTTTTTGCAGGTTTTGAAAAGAGCACCGGTGATCGGGTGATTTATATGGATGCAGATTTACAGGACCCGCCAGAAATTATCCCTGAATTGATTCGTACCCTTGATGAGGAAAAGGCTGATGTTGTTTATACAACCCGCTTATCCAGATCCGGGGAAAGTGCTGGAAAATTGATGATTACTCGATGGGCATATCGCATGATTCACACATTAAGTTCAGTGGATATTCCTGTTGACTCGGGTGATTTTAAATTGCTGTCTCGTCAGGTTGTGGACCATCTCGTGGAATTTAAAGAACAAGGACTGTATATCAGGGGTCTGATCTCATGGCTGGGTTTTAAACAGGTTCCTTTTTTTTATCATCGTGAACCTCGCTTTTCAGGCAAGTCAAAATTTCCCATCTGGAAATCAAAGGGGCCATTTTTGTCTTTTGTCCGTGCGATTTTATCCTTTTCATTGTTTCCCATTTATAGCGTCTTGTTCTGTGGCCTGTTTTTATTTTTGCTGTCTTTATGTGTTTTATTAGGAACTATGGGGATGAATCTTTTATATGACGTCTGTATACCATCCTGGGGATATATCATTCTGTCAATAACATCTATGGGTGGACTCGAATTACTGGCAGTGGGCATGGTAGGATTGTATATTGGTCATATTCATCAAAACTCCTTAGCACGTCCTCGTTATATCATTGAAAGTACAATTAATTTAAATGAAACGCATGAATAATCAACCTTTTTTCTGAGCAATCCAGATTTGAACTTGAAGGGGCAGCATTTCATATTTGGTCAGATATTCCATGTTTCCAATATGGGGACAGCGGCCATTTCAAAGAGATTCTGGTATCTTAAATTATTGGATTGGATTCAAGGGCTGTTGCCTCTTGAATGAGTTGTCTTTTTTGTGGACACAACTCAGAACAAATCTACACGGTACTCCCGCATAAAAAATTTACTGACAATTTGCGTGATCATTGACTTTTCAAGTGTTTTGTGACAATAGATTGACAGTTTAATCAATAAATTGTCCATGACAATTTCTAAAAAGTCTATTCTTTTAAGGCTGGACAGTATGGTGTTTACCAAATCCATTAAGTCTTAATTGTGTAGCTCCAAAAAAAAAATGAATTCCCGGAGGTCATCTGATGGAAGAAAAATATACCCCTAAAACGATTGAATCCCGATGGCAAACGTTTTGGGAAAAAGAAAATCTGTTTAAAGCGGTGGAAGATTACGAGCGTGAAAAATATTATCTTTTGGAAATGTTTCCTTATCCATCGGGGAAAATACATATGGGACATGTTCGCAACTACACCATCGGCGATGTTGTTGCAAGGTATAAGCGCATGCGGGGATTTAATGTTCTTCATCCCATGGGATGGGATGCCTTTGGTATGCCGGCTGAAAATGCGGCCATTGCCAATCAAACCCACCCTGCCCGCTGGACCTATGACAATATTGATTACATGCGCAATCAATTAAAAAAAATGGGCTTCAGTTACGACTGGAGCCGTGAGCTGGCCACATGTCGTCCGGATTATTATCGATGGGAACAATGGTTGTTTGTCAAAATGTATGAAAAAGGGATGGTGTATCGTAAATCATCGTATGTCAACTGGTGTGAAACCTGCCAGACAGTTCTGGCCAATGAACAGGTGGAACAGGGAGAATGCTGGCGATGTGGTCAGGTGGTTCAACAAAAAAATCTGCCCCAGTGGTTTTTCCGAACAACAGACTATGCGGATGATTTGCTAATGCATTGTGATCAACTTCCCGGGTGGCCTGAAAAAGTCCTTACCATGCAAAAAAACTGGATCGGTAAAAGCTATGGTGCGGAAATTCATTTTCCTCTGGAAAACAGCGATCAGCATATCACTGTCTTTACCACCCGTCAGGACACCGTTTTTGGTGCCACATTTATGAGCCTGGCGCCAGAGAATCCTTTGGTTCTGGAACTTTCCAAAGATACTGATCAGGCCCAAACGGTTCAGGACTTTATCAATCGCATGGCCACGCAAGACAAAAGCAGACGAACCGCCGAAGATTATGAAAAAGAAGGTGTTTTTATTGGTGCTTATTGTATCAATCCCATGACAGGGCGACGCATGCCCATCTATACGGCCAATTTTGTTTTAATGGACTACGGCACCGGTGCTGTTATGGCTGTCCCCACGCATGACCAGCGCGATTTTGAATTCGCCAAAAAATATGATCTGGATTTTCAGGTAGTCATTCAACCGGAAGGAGAAGCCCTTGATCCTTCGACAATGGCAGAAGCCTATACCGGTAAAGGCATTATGGTCAATTCCGGGCAATTTGATGGAATGTCTAACACTGATGCCCTGGATGCCATTGCGAACTATCTGGAAACAAACAAGCAGGGTAAAAAAACAGTCAACTTTCGATTGAGAGATTGGGGCATTTCCCGTCAACGTTATTGGGGCGCGCCGATTCCGATGGTGCATTGTGAAACCTGTGGCATTGTTCCGGCGCGCTTGTCAGACTTGCCCATTGTTTTACCCGAAGATGCAAACTTGTTAGAAGGGGGACGTTCGCCATTGTCTCAACTGGAATCATTTGCCAGAACAGATTGTCCCAAATGCGGTAACCCCAATGCACGACGTGAAACAGATACCATGGACACTTTTGTGGAATCTTCATGGTACTATGAACGATATTGCAGTCCAGATTATGATCAGGGCATGTTTGATCCCCAAAAAGTCGATTATTGGATGCCGGTCGATCAATACATCGGGGGCGTGGAGCATGCGATTCTTCATTTATTGTATTCCAGATATTTTACACGTGTTCTTCATGATATGGGGCTGGTAAAGTACAAAGAACCCTTTACCCGCTTATTAACTCAGGGAATGGTCTGTAAAGAAACAGTCACCTGTCCAACACATGGCTTTTTGTTTCCTGAACAATCGATCAAAAGCGGTGATCAACGCACCTGTACCATATGCAATCAACCTGTTCAGGTCGGTCGCACTGAAAAAATGTCCAAATCCAAAAAAAATGTTGTGGATCCCAATGCCTTGCTTGAACGATATGGCGCAGATACCATGCGCATTTTCTGCCTGTTTGCTGCACCGCCTGAACGAGACCTTGAATGGAGCGAACAGGGCGTTGAGGGAGGATATCGTTTCTTGAATCGTCTATGGCGTGCTGTTGAAATGAATCATTCTTTACTGAACACGACGAAGGCATACCAGGGCAGTTTGGATGATCTTGGCCCTGAACTAAAAAAACTCTATCAGAAAACCCATGAAACGATTAAAAAAGTAACGGAAGATATTGACAATCGGTTTCATTTTAATACGGCTATCAGTGCGGTGATGGAACTTTTGAACGCTGTTTTTGCTTATGCCAACGCAGATAATGATACAAAGTATCCCGCCGTGTTAAAATCTGCCATAGAGTCAGCAATATTGCTTCTTTCACCCATTGTACCCCATATTTGTGAAGAATTGTGGACAGAGTTGGGATATCAGCCTGGCCTTATCAATGAATCCTGGCCCATATATCGCGAGGATGCATTGAAAAAAGAAAGCCTGTTGATTGTTCTTCAGGTCAATGGAAAATTGCGAAATCGCATTCACATTCCTGTGGACATGCCTGATGAGGAAATCAAACAAGTTGCGTTGGCTGATGAAAAAGTCCTGCAATTTGTCAATGACAAACCCATCCGCAAAGTCGTTCTGGTAAAAAATAAACTGGTCAATATAGTGGTATAGAACGTATGCATTGGATAAAATGGATTGGATATTTGTGTTTGTTTTTATTGTTTTCTGGCTGTGGCTACCGATTTTCCAGCGGTGAGGGGCTCCTTGGCGGAACCGTTCCCTCTGTTCGTGTTCAGATGTTTGAGAACAAAAGCCGATGGTCAGATCTCGATGTCATTTTTACCAATGATATTATTTCCGAGCTGTTGCGGACCCATTCCATTGCATTGGAAAATACACCCGATGTTACACGGCTTTACGGAACTATAGAACAGGTTCAGGTCGATACCTTAAACCGTTCCTTTGATGGCAGTCCGCAAGAAAAATATGTTGAAGTGAGCCTTTCTATATTTTTAAAAGATGCTAAAGAAAAAAAGATCTGGCAAAGTCGTTCTGTCAAAGATCGTGAAGCATATTTTCCTGGTGATACCTATCAAAAAACACTCGCCATTCAAATGGATGCAATAAAGCGCATTTCCAAACGATTGGCAATGACCCTGATAGATGAGTTGGGCCAGGGGTTTTAAGCAATCTATTTTATCAAATAAAAGGAGACGTTTATGTTATCTATCACCCAATCCAAAATCATCTGTACACTGGGACCATCGTGTCATACTGCCGAACAAATCAGACGCCTGGCTGACATTGGTATGGATTGTACACGAATCAATTTCTCTCATGGTTCCCATGAGGATAAAATTCAAATTTTTGAAAATGTCCGAAAGGCTGATGATCGATTGGCAATCCTGTGTGACATTCAAGGCCCGAAAATTCGTATTGGGACTGTTGAAGCACCTGGTGTTCACCTAAAGCAGGGAGAAACCATCACTGTCACAACCGATCCGGTTGAAGGTAATAAAGAGTGCATCAATATATCCTATGAAAAATTGCCTGATGAAGCCAAACCCGGAGATTTGATTTATATCAATGATGGCTTGGTGTGCCTGAAAGTTGTCAAGATAGAAGGAAACAAGCTGAGATGTAATATTTTGACAGGCGGTTTTATATCTACAAAAAAGGGCGTGAATTTACCTTCTACAAAGATTTCTTTAACGGTCCCTACTGAAAAGGACATTGAAGATTTAAAACTCATTGCAAAACTCAACCCTGAATATGTTGCCATTTCATTTGTCAATGATGATCAGGATATTCTAACCATTCGAAAAATATTGACTGACGCAGGAAATCCCACGATCAAACTCATTGCAAAGATCGAACGACCATTTGCATTGGAAAATTTTGATCGCATTCTTTCAGTATCTGATGGGATCATGGTTGCTCGCGGTGATCTGGGGGTTGAAATTGCACCAGAAGATGTTCAACCCGTACAAAAATCCTTGATCAAAAAATGCAATATTGTCGGAAAACCAGTCATTGTCGCCACCCAGATGTTAGAATCCATGACCCATGCGCCAACACCTACCCGCGCGGAAGTGTCTGATGTTTACAATGCTATTGCTGATGGCGCAGATGCCGTGATGCTGAGTGCAGAAACAGCATCGGGTCAATTTCCTGAAAAAGCCGTTGCAATGATGGAACGAATCATTCGCTCTGCCGAAACCCATATGCCTCATACAAATCCGGATGAAATAGACAGTTCAAAACGGACACATTCTGAATTGATCGGTCATCTGGTTTTTTCAGCGTGTAAAGATTTATCTGCCCATTCAAGCGGTAAAATTATTTGCCTGACCAAGAGTGGATATTCCTCTCGAATGATTTCAAAATATCGCCCTTATTTCCCCATATTCGGCATCACCGATACGAAAAAATATGCCAGAGAAATGCGTATTAACTGGGGGGTTGAACCGGTCGTTATTCAAGAGTTAGAAAATGCCAAATCAAATATTGATCGCATCAAGATGGCCATCGAAGAATGCTATCGACGAGATTTTATCGGCGACAGCGATAAAATCATTGTGACCGGCAATAATTTTTTCAATTTTCAGCAAGAAACCAATATGTTTTGCATCTTTGACTTGAATGATATCTTAACGACAGTTGAGTAATACTATTACATAGAAAGAATTCCTCATGCCCAAACGTACAGATTTGGAAAAAATACTGATTATCGGCGCTGGCCCCATTATTATTGGCCAGGCCTGTGAATTTGATTATTCAGGAACACAGGCATGTAAATCCTTAAAAGAAGAAGGCTATCATGTCATTCTGGTAAATAGTAACCCGGCCACAATTATGACCGATCCGGATATGGCGCATGCCACCTATATCGAACCGGTCACGCCTGAAGTTGTTGCAAAAATTATTGAAAAAGAACGTCCAAATGCACTGCTTCCTACACTGGGCGGTCAAACGGGTTTGAACACCGCTATCAAAGTTTCAGAAATGGGCGTGCTTGACGCCTATGGGGTAGAAATGATTGGTGCGCGCGCGGATGTTATTAACAAAGCTGAGGACAGGGATCTTTTTCGAAAAGCAATGACCAATATCAATTTACGCATCCCTAAAAGCGGTATTGCACGCAATATGGATCAAGTGGCTGACATTGCCCGTGAGATCGGATTTCCAATAATTGTCAGACCCAGCTTTACACTTGGCGGAACCGGTGGAGGCGTTGTCTACAATATTGAAGATTTGCTACAATTGGCAAGAAAAGGGATTGATGCCTCAATGATTCATGAAATCATGCTCGAAGAATCTATCCTGGGATGGAAAGAGTATGAACTCGAGGTCATGCGCGATGTCAATGATAACGTGGTCATTGTTTGTTCCATTGAAAACATGGATCCAATGGGGATTCATACAGGCGACAGTATTACAGTGGCACCGGCCCAAACCCTGACCGATCAAGAATACCAGATCATGCGGAATGCAACCATTGCTATTATGCGTGAGATTGGTGTGGAAACAGGTGGTTCCAATGTCCAATTTGCTGTTAATCCAAAGAATGGTGATCAGGTGGTCATTGAAATGAACCCCCGTGTATCCCGCAGTTCAGCATTGGCATCCAAAGCCACTGGCTTTCCCATTGCCAAAATTGCCGCAAAACTGGCAGTGGGATATACACTCGATGAAATTCCCAATGATATTACCCGTGAAACTCTGGCGTGCTTTGAACCAACCCTGGATTATTGTGTGGTCAAAATTCCACGATGGACCTTTGAAAAATTTCCAGAAACAAAAGATGAACTGACCACATCCATGCGCTCAGTGGGTGAAACCATGGCCATCGGTCGGACATTCAAGGAAGCCCTGCAAAAAGGCATGCGATCCCTTGAAATCGGACGATTTGGTCTGGGAGCCGATGGCAAGGGCCGACTTGAACATGATGGTGCCATGCCCACACGCAAAGAAATCGAACGGAAACTATCCATCCCTAATTCTCAACGAATCTTTTATATTCGATATGCGTTTCACAATCATTTTTCCATTGATGATATTTTTGCAATCACGCACATTGACCGATGGTTTTTGTTTCAATTAAAACAAATATTCGAAATGGAAGAACAGATCAAAAAAATCGGTCAAAATATACCTGCTGATTTTCTCAGAGAAGCCAAACAACTGGGATTTTCTGATTATCAAATTGCCCACCTGACACAATCAGACAGCGAAACCATCCGCCAACAAAGAAAACGCCATCACATTCGACCGGTATACAAGCTGGTGGACACTTGTGCAGCGGAATTTCAAGCTGCAACACCCTATTATTATTCAACCTACGAAGAAGAGGATGAAGCCCGTGTCACCAATCGCAAGAAAGTGGTTATTCTGGGAGGAGGGCCCAATCGTATTGGTCAGGGGATAGAATTTGATTATTGCTGTGTCCATGCTTCTTTTGCTCTTCGCGAAGAAGGTATTGAAAGTATTATGGTCAACAGCAATCCTGAAACCGTCAGCACCGACTATGATACATCAGATAAACTTTATTTCGAGCCCCTGACCTTTGAAGATGTCATGCATATCATGGAATCAGAAAAACCTGATGGTGTCATTGTTCAGTTTGGTGGACAGACCCCTTTGAATCTTGCCAATGCGTTGCATAAGGCCGGTGTCCCTATCTTGGGTACACAACCCGAAAGTATCGACCGCGCTGAAGATCGAGAACAGTTTCAAACCATGCTCAAAAAACTGGGATTGGTTCAACCGGAAAATGGTACAGCCATGTCTGTTCAGGAAGCGGTTCTGGCTGCGAATCGAATTGGCTATCCGGTTGTGGTACGACCCTCTTATGTGTTAGGTGGGCGGGCCATGAAAATCGTTTATGATCAATTGGCTCTGGAAGATTTCACTCGATTGGGTATGTTGGCATCACCAGGACATCCGGTTTTAATTGATAAATTTGTTGAAGGTGCCGTTGAGATTGATGTGGATGCTATTTCTGATGGCACAACAACCATCATTGGTGGAATTATGGAACATATTGAAGAGGCTGGCGTCCATTCCGGTGATTCTGCTTGTGTTCTGCCACCACGAAATATTTCTTCACCTATTCTTGCAGAAATGATCGATGCAACCAAAGCAATGGCAAAAGAACTGAATGTTATTGGTCTTATGAATGTTCAATATGCCATTCAAGGTCAACAAGTATTTGTGTTGGAAGTCAATCCCAGAGCTTCCAGAACCATTCCTTTTGTCAGTAAAGCCACAGGTGTTCCTTTGGCCAAACTGGCAACCAAAGTCATGCTCGGCCAAAAACTCAACGATTTGGGACTTCACAAGGAAGTTGAAGTGACGCACTATTCTGTCAAAGAAGTGGTTTTGCCCTTTGATCGTTTTCCAGGCGTGGATACATTGCTAGGCCCTGAAATGAAATCAACCGGTGAAGTCATGGGTATTGATACAAATTACGGACGCGCCTTTTATAAAGCCCAATTAGCCGCAGGACAGAATTTGCCCAAAAAAGGGAGCGTTTTTATCAGCGTGAAAACAGGTGATAAACCAGCAGCTTTATCCGTTGCACAACAATTTGTGGAAATGGACTTTGATATTTATGCCACACATGGAACCGCCCGGTTTTTTGAACAACATCACCTAAAAGTAAAAAGAATCAATAAAGTGTCTATGGGAAATCCGCATGTCCTGGATGCCATTAAAAATAATGAAATTCAACTGGTTATCAATACAGGTGAAGCTGACTCAACAGAGGTTCAGGATGGCTACATGATCCGACGCACAACATTGAAATATAAAATTCCTTATGCTACGACAATCGCGGCTGCCAAAGCCATTTGCACGGCCATTTCAGCCTTAAAGGAATGTGAATTGTCTGTTTCGAGCATTCAGTCATTTCACGAATAACAAGGAGCCTTTCTCAAAACAATCATGAATACACTCAATTATCAAACAGAGCTACCAGAAAAACCCAGGGAAGCTTGTGGTATTTTTGGTATCTATAATCATTCGGAAGCAGCGAAACTGACCTATTTTGGTCTGTATGCACTGCAACATCGCGGGCAGGAAAGCGCTGGCATTTCAGCCTTTGATGGCAAACAGATGAACACATATAAAAATATGGGCCTGGTTTCAGATGTCTTTACAATGGATAATCTTAAATTGTTAAAAGGCCATTCTGCCATTGGTCAGGTACGTTACTCAACAACCGGTGGATCGACATTGGTAAACGCGCAACCCTTTGTAGTCCGCCATCGAAAGCGATCCTATGCTGTGGCTCACAATGGCAATTTGGTCAATGCCCTGGAATTGAAAAATCAGCTTGAGGACGCAGGTTCGATTCTTCAAAGTACAACAGACAGCGAAATTTTTCTTCACCTTTTGGTCAAAAATATGAAGAAAGGGCTTGAAGCTGCCCTGCTTGATTCAGCTTCTCACATGCGTGGGGCTTTTTCTTTTGTTCTGTTGACAAGTAAGGGGGAACTGGTAGGGATTAGAGATCCCAATGGATTTCGTCCGTTATGTTTGGGAAAATTGCAGGGGCAGCCTGTTTTGGCTTCGGAAACATGTGCATTGGATCTTGTTCAGGCGGAATTTGTGCGAGAGTTGGAGCCCGGTGAAATTATTATTATCAGTGATCAGGGTATCAAATCTTTGCGTATACCGGTGGAACCTGCTCAGCGCGCGTTTTGTATATTTGAATTCATCTATTTTGCCCGTCCGGACAGCACCTTTGATGGTAAAAACGTCTACCAGATGCGGAAAGCGCACGGTCGTTGCCTGGCGAAAGAAGCACCCGTGCATGCGGATCTGGTCATGCCCTTTCCAGATTCAGGAACCTATGCTGCCATCGGATACTCAGAAGAATCGGGGATTCCCTTTGAAATGGGCATGATTCGAAACCATTATGTGGGACGAACTTTTATTCAGCCAACACAAAGCATGAGAGATTTTAGTGTACGCGTTAAATTGAACCCGGTGAAAGAAGTTCTCAAAGGCAAGGATATCATTATTATTGAAGATTCTATTATTCGCGGCACAACCATTAAAACCCGTGTTAAAGCCCTTCGAGAACTGGGCGTAAAAAAAATTCACATGCGAGTAAGCAGCCCGCCGCATCGATATCCCTGTCATTACGGCATTGATTTTTCCACACGCGGTGAACTCATTGCTGCAAGTAAAACAGAGGAAGAATTACAAAATTTCCTTGGGTTGGATAGCCTGCATTATATCAGCATCGATGGATTGCTGAAATCAACCTGTACGCCGAATCCGGAAACGCGTTTTTGCAAGGCATGTTTTGATGGGTGTTATCCGGTGTCCTTTGATTCCAGTATTTCAAAAGATTGTTTGGAACTTGAATGAACCCGACGATTTTATTTAAAAAAAATACGCGAAGTGTTTTTTTTCATATTACCACACACTGCAATTTATCCTGCCGGCATTGCTATATCGATCCCGTTCAACACGGATTGGGGTCGATTCCTTTAGATCAGATCATGCAATGGCTGACATATCTTAAAAAAGACAATACTGATTTGGTATTGCTTGGAGGAGAACCAACGCTTCACCCTGATTTGTCTGAAATTGTCAAATTTTCACGAAAGCTTGGATTCAAGTCTATCACCATTGATACCAATGGTTATTTATTTCACAATATTTTAAATCGGGTAACCCCTCATGATGTGGATTTTTTCAGTTTCAGTCTGGATGGCCCAGATGCATCAATCAATGATGCCATCCGAGGGGCAGATTCATTTGAAACCTGCACAAAAGGCATTCTTGCAGCACGAGAAAAAGGATTTTCAGTCAGTGTGATTTATACTGTCAGTGCTATGAATTTAAAGTCTTTAAATCAAATGCCCGTTTTGATCCAAAAACTGGATATCCAGCGTTTTTTTATTCAGGTTATTGGTATTCGGGGGAATTCTTCCAAAAATGCTTCAAACAACCAACAGATCAATTATGAGCAATGGATGACCCATGTTCCCAAAGTCGCCAAACAGGTTGTCCAGTTGGGTATTCCTGTGACATATCCCAAAGTTTTTCTTCAAAAAGATGAATTTTTTGAGTGTGCAGGGCGGGTGGCAGACTATTTTTTTGTGTTTCCCAATGGGCGTGTATATCAATGTCCGCTCTGTGAGGATTACCCCATTCACTCGTATATGATCAGCACTGATGGACTGAAAAAAATGCCTCCCATCAATGAACAGCAATTCTTTGATCTTTCTATTCCCGAGGGCTGTGTTATGAATAAAATTGTTCAACCAGGGAATATTTCGTATGATAAAGAGGGAAAACCGATGCATCAGATTGCCTGTTGTTTGTTGAAAGAAGAGGCATAGGCTTCATAGAGGGATTAGCTATATCGTCGAAATGCAAATAAAAAACGTTATGGACAAAAGGTTCGCTCAAGCCTTGTGATTGCTGGAGCTTTTGTCCCCCATATGTTTTGCAATTCAGATAGAATGAACAATGTTTCCCCTATCTGTTGGATACGCTCTTCAGCAACTTTTGGTCCCATTTCAAATTGTTGCAGCTGTCAGATTTTTTTTAAAATTGTCAAAATTATCATATGAAAAAGATTGTGAAAAAAGCGCTTTAAGATAATCAAAATCTTTGATTGCGTTTAAAGCATTAATAAAATCAGAAGACATATCACCAAAGCGATTTTTTAAATTTAATGCAAGCATTTCTCGCATATTATTAAGCCGCCCTTCTTCGCGTCCTTTTTCAAGCCCTTTTTCAAGCCCTTTTTCAAGCCCTTTTTCAAGCCCCTCATCATAAACTTGTTTGCCTGCAACAGTATCTAAAATATCAAAATCTAACATAGCCTTTATTCCTTCCCTTGTTATGGATCTAAACCTGTTTAATATAAACAGTGACATCACATTAATGGCATCACTCAAAGTTGCCATGTCATAGACAGTGGTCATTGTCTTTTTCCATTCACGACCATATCCAGTGAGCGTACTCGTGGAAATATCTGTTGGTACTGTGAATGGAGCCAATATAATCAATTTTGGATCGATTGCCAATAAGTTTTCAAGTGTATAATCTGTCAAGATGTGACCCCATTCCCC
>PEAL01000640.1 GCA_002753725.1 Deltaproteobacteria bacterium | reverse complement strand
TCATTTTCATTATCAAATATTTTCTGTATTTCACAGTTACCATATACAGATGGTTTACTATGGCGGTTAATCACATCTTTTATATAATTGCGGTATAAGTTTATTTTTTCCATTTTGTTATCTCCCCTTTAACTGCATCGTATATTAATATTTTTAGCCGATACTCATCAATGCAGTCCATGATAAAAGGTAGAAAATATCGAGAACAGGCATAAAGAAAATCAATAGATGACATCCTTCCCCCATCGGGATTTTTTTAATGCCGCCTTAAAGTCTTCATACTCAGACACGATCTGATGAATCAAGTCTTTAACACGAACGTTTTTTTCTGTTTCATTCAATGTTTCAAGCCGATATGCTGTTTTTGAAAGCTGAAAGGCTCCGACAGTTTTTGCAAGCCCTTTGATGGTATGGCCTTCATAACATAAGGCTTCTATTGTTAATGTGGTGCCGGTATTTTTTAGCAAATCAATCCTTGGATTCATATCGTTAAAAAATTTGGACAGAATGAGAATCGCAAATTCTGTATCATTATCTGTGTTGATCAATAATGCCTGATCATCAAAAACAGATTCTTTTTTTGATTTGGTCTTTCGCTCCAATGGATTTTCTTTCTTCATCGACAGTTTTTTTTCTTCAGAAAGATACTGATAAAGGGAATGTCTTAAATTTTGAGGAACCACGGGCTTTGAGAGAAATCCATTCATTCCCGCATTCAGACAGGTCTCTTGATGGTTTGACGTGGCATGGGCGGTCATGGCAACAATCGGTACAGTGTGATCCAAAACGTTAGACTCAGGGTCACGAATAATTTTTGTTGCCTGATAACCATCCATTTTGGGCATTTGGACATCCATGAAAACCAGATCAAATATGTGTTGCTCCAGAATCTCGATGGCTTTCAGGCCGTCATCAGCAATGGTAATCTGGCATCCACTTTTTTCTAAAATGCGTTTTACAAAAAATTGATTGACTTTATTGTCTTCAACCAACAAAATCGATAAACTACTGATATCTATTTGATCTGAGAAAGAATCTTCATTTTTTATCAAGTTTTCTTCTTGCGAGCTTTTTAGTGTTGCAGTAAACCAGAATTTACTGCCTTTTCCTTCTTCGCTTTCAACACCGATAGAGCCTTTCATCAGTTCACACAAATGTTTTGAAATGGATAAGCCCAAACCACTGCCCCCAAAATTATGTGAAATGCTTGTATTGGCCTGAGAAAACGTTTTAAACAGACGACTGATCTGCTCCTTTGAAATACCAATACCGGTATCTTCAACAGAAAAACGAAGAACCAGTGTTTCTGCTTTTTGATGTTCCAAATCAATATGAACAGAGATAGCCCCTTTTCCAGTAAACTTTAAGGCATTACCAATAAGATTGACCAGTATTTGACGCAATCGTCCTTCATCGGCAAAAACATAGTCAGGGACACACTCTCCAAAAGTCAGGTTCAGGCGAACAGCCTTTGAATCCGCTTTATGAGTAAACATTTTGACTGTTTGGTGGACACTTTCTTTAAACGCATAATGATCCGGTTTCAAGGTGAGTTTTCCGGATTCTATTTTAGCGAGTTCAATAATATCATTAATGATCGTTAATAGAGACTCAGCGCTATTTTTAATTGAAACAACGTACTGTTTTTGTTCATCATTAAGAGATGTATCAACAAGCAGGTAGGTCAGTCCAATGACGGAATTCAGGGGTGTGCGAATTTCATGGCTCATATTGGTCAAAAATTCAGATTTAGCTTTGTTCGCCTTATCTGCTTTTTCTGCCATCTGTGTCGCGTGTTCTTTCATTTTTTCTAACTGAATTATCTGTTGATTTCGTTGAGTAACATCTCTGATAATAATGATGGCAGAAGGTTCATCCTGGATATTGACTGCGGTATAGGATAATTCTATGTTTAAAGGGCTACCATTATTCGTGATGGCCTGAAATTCACAGGAGGATGGAACATTCTTCATGGGAAGAAAATGTTTGTGCGGATGGACCCACTGCTGAAATTTATGATGCTCGTTTACAGGAAGAATCAATTTATATAATGTCAGTTGGTGACAGTCCTCAAATGAATAACCAAACAGACGTTCAGCAGAATTATTCCAAAATGTAATGGTATCCTTGCTGTCAGTCATAATGATCGCATCTTGCGCGGTATGGGTCAGTGCTGTGAAAATCATTTCACGTTCCATGAGGGTTTTGTGCAACATATACTTTTCAAAGGCTTTTTCAATACCAGCGGTCAGAAGTTGAACATCCAAAGGTTTTTTGAAAAAATTGATTGCGCCCAGATTCATCGCTTTGATTGCATAATCCAGATCTCCATGTCCAGTAATTACAATATGCTGCATAACGCTTTGTATGCGTTTCGCTTTTTCCATCAATTGAATCCCATCCATCTCCGGCATTCGAATATCAGTGATCAACACATGGTAGTTATTTTTTTTGAGTTCATCAAGGGCATCCAATGCATTGTAGGATACATCCACATGAATATTGTCGCGATATTCTTCAATGACATCTTTTAAATCATTACACATCTCTTTTTCATCATCAATCAGAATCACATTGATTTTCTGCATGATTATTCTCCATGATCGAGAACGTGCTTTC
>PEAL01000639.1 GCA_002753725.1 Deltaproteobacteria bacterium | reverse complement strand
TTACATAAAAATATTATAATGGAGGTTTTCGTTGAAAAAAGATAGAATTGGTAAATGTAAATCGTGCGGTGGACAATTAATCATTAAACGATCCTGACGTCAAGTGCTTGTTCTCTGCAAGTCTTGCAGTGCGACATATCATTTAAATCAATTGGTTAATGCATTAAATGATGATATTGAAGATTTTTTGGCCTTTATTCCTTGTGATCGATTATAATTGTACGCAAAGTATCAAAACAAATAAATGATAATCAACTTATCATCATTTAGACCTGTCAGAAACTAACTGGCATTTAATAATCAATTAACCTATGGAGATAGCTTATGAAAATTAAATGGACTATCATATTTGAATTATTGTTTTTGATTATTTTTAGTTACAGTGTTCATGCTGAAAACCAGTATGTCACTGAACGAATGAGAATTACGTTACGCAGTGGTCCGGATATGTCTTATAAAGTCATTGGCCTGATCGCTTCAAGTGAATTAGTTACAATTATTGAGAATGATGGTGACTGGACAAAAGTTAGAGATACCAATGGAAAAGTGGGCTGGGTTATGACACGTTTTTTAACTACTGATGAACCTAAAATTAATATTTTAACTCGTCTTGAAAAAAAATATAATAAATTATCAGATAAAGTGAAACAACTCGATGATGAGAATAAAGACCTGAGTAAACAAAATAAAATTCTTTCAGATGATTTAGCTGCCCATGTCAAAGAATTAAAAAAAGTGAACAAATTATACAATGATCTTCTTGTTGAATCGGCAAATTATATTAATTTAAAAATGGAACATGAAACACAATCCTCAGAATTTAAGAGGCTTCAAAGTGAACTTCAAATAGTGACTCAAGAAAAAGAAATCCTTGAGTCAAAACAATTTTATTATGGATTTGGATTAAGTTTAACTGTTTTGATTGTTGGTTTTTTGATCGGTAAATCAAATCGAAAAAAGAGATCTTCTCGATTGATATAAATAACATCTTAAGGTGAAACGATTATGAAAAGAACGTCAGATTTCTTAGTTATTGGAAGTGGCGTGGCTGGCTTAACATTTGCACTCAAAGTTGCAGATCATGGAAGCGTTATTATTATAACAAAAAAAGGAATAACTGATGCCAGCACAAATTTTGCTCAAGGTGGAATTGCTTCTGTTATGAGTGAATTAGATTCGTTTGACTATCACATTAAAGATACGCACGATGCTGGTGATGGTTTGTGCCACAAAGATGTTGTAGAAATGGTTGTTAAAGATGGCCCGGCACGCATTCAAGAACTTGTAAAATGGGGCGTTTCCTTTAATGTTTCTAATGATAATAAACCTTCAAAGGATGCCATTGTAGATAATCTCGATCTTGGTAGAGAAGGTGGGCATAGCAGAAATCGCATTGTCCATGCACACGATATGACTGGTCGTGAGGTTGAAAACATTCTGGCGGATCGAGCAAAAAAACATCCGAATATCACCATTTATGAAAATCACATGGCCATTGATCTGTTGGTTCGATCGACTCGCTTAAAAAGAGGAATGGTTGTAACCTCACGAGATGATTCTTGTTGTGGTGCATATGTTTTAGATATTTCAAACTCTACTGTTCATACAATGATTGCTAATGTTACTATTATGGCAACTGGTGGTGCAGGAAAGGTCTATTTGTATACCAGTAATCCTGATGTTGCTACTGGTGATGGCATTGCAATGGGTTATCGGGCGGGTGCAAGTGTTGCAAACCTGGAATTTGTTCAATTTCATCCCACTTGTTTATATCACCCAAATGCAAAAAATTTCTTGATTTCAGAAGCAGTTCGCGGGGAAGGTGCTGTTCTGGTTAATTCATCGGGTCATGCATTTATGGAAAAATACGACCCGCAAAAAGACTTGGCTTGTCGAGATGTGGTTGCTCGCGCTATTGATACTGAATTGAAAAAAAGAGGGGATGATTCTGTTTTCTTAGATATCACTCATAAAGACCCTGGGGCTATAAAAAAACGATTTCCTAATATTTATGAAAAATGTTTATTGTTTGGCATTGATATGACAAAGGATCCAATTCCTGTTGTTCCTGCGGCTCATTATATGTGCGGCGGTATTGCAACCGATTTATGCGGAAGAACTGATATTCAATATCTTTATGCAATTGGAGAAACAGCCTGTACAGGTCTTCATGGTGCTAATCGTTTGGCAAGTAATTCCCTTTTAGAAGCACTGGTATATGCCCATACCTCAGCCAAACAAGCTCTTATTGACATGAAAACCAATGCAGAGAATACCAACCAACATTTTCCAGAATGGGATGAAGTCGGAACAACTGATAGTGATGAAGTCATCATGGTTTCTCATAATTGGGAAGAAATCAGACGATTAATGTGGAATTATGTGGGAATTTTAAGATCTGAAAAACGTTTGGAAAGAGCTCAAAATCGAATAAGAATTATTGAGGAAGAAATTCATCAATATTATTGGGATTTTAAAATTACATCAGACCTTCTAGAATTACGTAATATCGCAACTGTCGCGGAATTAATTATAAAATGTGCCATGATTCGACAAGAAAGTAGAGGCTTACATTACAATATTCTGTATCCAAATCATGATGATATCCATTGGAAAAAAGAT
>PEAL01000638.1 GCA_002753725.1 Deltaproteobacteria bacterium | reverse complement strand
CAATATCTGGCAATGTCTGTGAAACGGTCATCTTAAAATCAACATGATAAGAGTTAAAACGATATTTTAAAAGATTTGCTGTATTTTCAGCAAGTTCATGAATATTTACCGGTTGAATATTTAATTTTGGCGGTCTGGAAAATTCAAGAAAATTCGTGACCACAGAGTCAATATGTCGGATTTCATCTGAAATCACATTAAAATCGTCTTGCTGAGAGGGCGTTAAAGGAAGTGAACGATTTAGAGAAAACAATCGCATCTTGACAGATGTCAATGGGTTGCGAATACTATGAGCCGTTCCGGCTGCAAGTTTCCCCACAACAGCCAGTTTTTCAGCTTGATTCATATTTTCTCGGTTTTTTTCCAGTTCATTGTCTTTGTGATCGATATCTTTGATCAGCCAGTCAACGCTGAGTGAAAGGGCTTTGAGTTCATTTTCTTTACCTGTGAATGCGTTTCGATCCCGTTCAGCCTTTTGTGTCAGCACGCGTATGGGCCTTAAAATCTGATGGGTCAGTATAAAGGTCATGATACATAAAAGAGCAATCACACTCATGCTGATCATGACATATGAAAAGCGCAATCCTTTGAGCCTGTTACGAATGGTATTCCTGGCCTCTTCCACTTTATTGCTTTGGTTGGCCTTATAGACCTCACATCGGTCGAGAATGGAAAAAAAAGCATTGCGTACCTGTTGATGCAACGCAATTCCAGATTGTTTATTCCCGGATTGATACAGAGCAATGACTGTATCTTTGGCTTTAATGTATGTATTGTATTCTTTTTCGATGAGGGCAATGGCCTGTCTATCCTGGTCATTTTGAGCCGTCTCATTTGCATTCTTTAAGTGTTCTCTGAATATCAATCGAAACTTCTGAAGGTGTTCCAACCATTCAGGGTTCGCATCTAAAAAATAATAAGATACAAATCCTTTTTGATTGGCCAAAGCATTCTCTAAAGCTTCTGCCACTTGAAATGATTTCATATAGCGATCAACAATAATATTCAGTACTCCTTCCATTTGAAAAGAGTACCAGATTTGAATACAATTGCTGAAAAGTGTAATGAATACAAGCGTACAAAGTATTGAAAATATTCTAAAACGAATGCTTATTTTTTCCCACAGGTTCATGCCATTGCACGCACAATGACCTGATTTCCGGTTACAGCTACGACTTCAACCCGGGTATTTTTTTCAATGTATTCACCACGCGTCACCACATCCACGCGCTGATCATTTATTTCTGCACAGCCAGAGGGTCTTAAATCTGTTATGGCCATTCCGCTTGCCTCCATAAAGCAATCAAGCACTTTTGATTGTGAAACCACGCCTTGATCCTTTGACAGGCAAGTGTTCAGCGAAAGGCTTGATTGTGAAAGGCGTTTAAAACCCCAAAAAATAATCAAGGGAACGAAAATAAGATCCAGGCAAAGGGCAACACTTCCAGCCATCACTGATACACTTGAAAACAATAGAAACAGGGAATAAGAAAACAATCCCAGTGCGATGGAACCGATAATTCCGCCAGATGGAATAAAGATTTCTGCCAGTACCACAATGATGGCCAATAACTGAAGTAATAGGGTTAATGCGAATATGTTCATATTTTTTTCACAATAATTTTTGTGCCTTTTATACGAATGACACGGATCTCACAGCCCTGTGGAATAAATTCTCCCTGAGTTAACACATCGTATGTATTTCGATCGACAGACATTTTTCCGGCAGGTCGAAGAACAGTCAGGGCAAGACCCTGGTCACCGATACGCAAGGCAAGGGTTGATTCTTCTGCACTATGGGCATGTTTAAGGGTGGTATCCAGATAGGGCCCTGATATAAAATGAGCGGTTTTCGGTACAATAAATCGAAATAAAACAATGGATAGCACCCATGCCACAACAGCAGCTCCCAATACTTTAATACTGTTATGAAGCATCAATTGACTTTCCCAGGGCATGTCCGGGCGTGGAATCACAAAATCCTGAAAACTCAGGATCAATGCCAATGCAATACAGGCAATGGCTGTTAATCCGGATATTCCAAAACCGGGAAATACAAAAATCTCAAAGCCCATCAATATAATGGCAAGACCAATGAGCAATAGTTCCAAATGATCGGACAGCCCAACAAAATACTGACCAAAAAAGACAATGCCCAAAAAAATCAAACCAATGACACCAAACAGACCAAAGCCAGGAGATTTAAGTTCCATGTACATTGCTGCCAGACCAATCATCAGCAGAATCGATGAAATAGAATAGATTATCCTGACCAGTTGCTCAGACCATGATTCTCCAATATCAATGACAGGTATATTGCTTAATGAAAGGTCAGCTTGTAACGCTTCCAAGCTTGCAACAGATTTTTGAGAAAAACCCAGTTCATGAGCTTCAATATCGTCCATTGTGAGCAATTCACCTTTGGGAACAATCGTTCGTTTTCGAACAATATTTTTTTTTTCCGCTTCGGTCAGGTCATCATAATCGTTTTGATCCATATAGTTGAGTTGATTGTCCTGGCCAATAATTTCATAAACCGCTTTTTCCGAAGAAACCATCGCTTCAGCCAACAGAAGCGGATAACCATTTTTTTTAGCCAGTGTTCTGAACTTTGCCCTTAATGG
>PEAL01000637.1 GCA_002753725.1 Deltaproteobacteria bacterium | reverse complement strand
AAAAAATGGATGCGCTGAACATAAACGCATTCATCAGTGTGATCAGAATCAGAACACTGTCTTTTTTAAATATTTTTATTAAAAACTGTTTTAAAAAAAAATGAGGGTATGCTGTCCCACAAAATGGGCATTTTTTTTCGTCCGCACTGATTAGTTTACGACAATTGGGACATAATTGGGCATGTGTTTTTTGGGTCATGATTATTGAATGATCGCTATTGGTTAAAAAATTTATGGTGAATACGGCTTCAAAGTGGTTTTGATTTTTAATCGATTCAGGGGATATTGTCAAACCTTAATTATGTCAGAATGGAGTCATATCTTCCTATTTGCGTTCTTTTTCCTTTATCATTGACACCAAACGATACTGCCCAATGGAATCATACGGATCTTTTGTTTTTAATTGATTAATCACATCACAAGTGTATTGATATCCCAGATCAATGATTTGATCCATTTCTGAAAAGGCGAGCAAACCAAATTTTTCCAACGGTGGGTTGATGATTAAATCAGAGAGTTTCTCTTCATGGTTAATTTTTTTGATACTGCTGAGGCTGGCAACACGCATCAGAATATCAATCAAAGAGGGAACCTTTATTTTTGTCATCAAAGGATTAATCCAGCTCCACAGAGTCATTAATGGGCCGGGAAAATGATCATAATCAAAATCAACGGTCAAATCTTTCTTGGGGGTTACATTGGAAAGAATCACCGGGCCATTGCAAAAGTGTTTCATTTTTTCAGCCGGAATATTATCTAATACCCCCCCATCGACCAATACTTGATGATTTTCAATCATTGGGGCAAAAATTCCTGGCAAAGAGGATGATGCACGGGTGGCTTTCCAGACAGGCCCTTGATTGTGAATAACCACATCACCATCGGTTAAGTTTGTTGAAATACAAAAAAAATTAATCCATAAATCTTCTATTTGAACATCTCCAAACCAACCTTTTGAAATTTGATCCACCACTAAACGATTCATAATCGCATACACGGGTAAAGAAAACCGATTAAAAGGCCTCTTTTCAAGAAACCCTTCACGAATCAGATAACGCATGGTAATAACATCCCGGCGCATGGCCAACAGTGCGCCAATACCGCTACCAGCACTTGTCCCTCCGATCATGTCAATGGGAATACCTGCTTCCTGTAATGCCTGAATAACACCAATATGCGCACACCCACGAGCGCCTCCACCGCCCAGCACCAAACCGACGGCATTATCGGTTAAAAAGCGTACAATCCGTTCGTAATGTTGAACGCGATACCGTTGAATATGATGATGCCGCATGACGGTTCTCTTTTTCAACCATCGTGCTGTATTTTTCGGATGTGAAACAGAATCATCATGAAGAATAATCAATTCGATACGGGCACCAGTCGTATCTTGTGCCCTGCCAAACATATAATGCTCTACAGCATTGTATTCATGAGAGCCTCGCGCTGAAGCGACCAGTAGAATACGATCCGCCTGACGAATGCATCGTCGTGTCCAGGGGGTGAGTCCCGGATCAGCCTGATAAACGACAAATCGATAGTTACGCTCCTGTTCGCACAACCATTCAACAATTCGATTGTCTTTTTCATCCAGGATACCAAAATCGACTTTGGACATCCCTTCGCCCAGATAATGATCCAGACGTTCGGATGTTAACACAATGGTTGCGCCCTGTTTTTCAAGAACTGGAATGAAAGATTCAGTGAAGGCATTCAAGTTCCAATAGGTTCCTGCGTGCAATAAGGAAATGGTGCGTAAAGAACCGCTTTGTTCTTTTGAAAAAACGACTTTACGAATGCGTTTCACAATGTTTTGTGTCATGAGCAGTAATGCACTGGGATGTTTTTTGATCAGCTGTTCAAATCCCACTTTGGATAGTTTTAACAGTTCAGTATCACGAATGGCCTTAATTGTCATGGATCTGCGTTCATCCATGATTAATTCAAGTTCCCCCACATACTCGCCCGGGCCAATTTCAGTGATTTTTTTTTCTGTTTGGTCAGGTCTGAGGGAATAAATCAGAAGACGACCAGTAATCACAATATACATACCATCTCCTGGTTCATTGACACGAAATAGCGTTTCCCCCCCCCGGATATGCTTATGTTCCATTTCAGACATGACATCTCGCAAGGCGGATCGGCTCAGTTGCCCAAATAAATCCGTTGAGGCGACAATTTTTTGAAAGTCATAGTGAACAAGATATGATGGGATAATCAGATTCATGATCGCTCCTTAGGAATCACAATTAAAATAACATTCTCTTGGTGGAGTCCCAAAGCTTTAGGTTTGGGAGTTACAGAAAAACAACGCATTGAAGGGCGCATTCCCAAAAAGTTGGACATTTTAGTCTTTTTGAAAATTTGCTTGTTTTAAAGCGCTGAAAGCGCGAATTAATATAAGCCCAGGGCAACGCCCTGGGTGATGTAAAGCCTCCATTTTAAGCCCTGAAGGGCGAATTAGAATATGAATCAATATAATTCGCCCATAGCCGTCAGGCTAAAAGAATTTTATTTAAAAATAACACTTTAAGTCCCGTTAGGGACGACAGACAATAGCCTGGAGCTTCAGCTCCAGGCTTCTTGATCGGGAAGTGCTATAAATGACAACCGCAACAAGAACCTGGA
>PEAL01000636.1 GCA_002753725.1 Deltaproteobacteria bacterium | reverse complement strand
CTGTGCTGGAAATATTTAAGCCAATGGGCGTATTATCTATCGCACCGCCATTGATATCTGCTGTATTTGCTGCCAATGATGTAAATTTACCTGTGCTGGAAATGTTCAAACCAATGGGTGTATTATCAATTGCGCCACCATTGATATCAATCTTACTGGTTATGACTTTACCGGCACCGTCTGGATTCAAATTGATGTTGCCATCTGTATCTGTACTGATGATGGTGTTGCCATCAATTTGAAGATTGTCCACTTTTAAATCAGTGATAACCGAATTTGTTCCAATGGACACCCCATCAATACTCCCTCCATTAATATCTGCTGTATTTGCTGCCAATGTTGTAATGGATGCTGTGCCTATGACATTTAAATTATTGGATGCGGTTAATGATGTAAATTGACCTGTGCTGGAAATATTTAAGCCAATGGGCGTATTATCTATCGCACCGCCATTGATATCTGCTGTATTTGCTGCCAATGATGTAAATTTACCTGTGCTGGAAATGTTCAAACCAATGGGTGTGTTATCAATTTCGCCGCCATTAATATCAACCTTGCTGGTTATGACACTTGTAATAGCAGCTGTATTTGCAGTGAGTGTGTTTAATTCCGAATTGCCCAAAACGTTAAGTGTCTTCGTTAAAAAAACACCATTGCCTCTTACTGTATCAAGATTTAATTCTCCTGATAGTGAACTATTCCCAGATACATATAATGAATGGGTTCTTATGGATGAATCAATATCGTCTTTTTGATATAATGTATCTCGTGTATATATATCAGAATAATTTGCTTTAAGATCCAATGCGTTGGCAAAATCGTCTGTATTTGTTTTTGTAGAAAGCAACGTGTCAACAGATTGTTTTGTATAAATATTTGCAGAATCAGCCTTTAAAGACAGTTGGGAATACATTTCGCTAGCATTTGCTTTTAAATTGAATAAGTTTGTATATTCAGAATCTTTATCTGCCATGATCGCCAGTGTGTCTGATTTGCTGTAAAAATTTGACTGATTTGCCATGCCTATTTGGAACCAGTTTGTCCCATCACTGACAAGTGTAATATCATCATATTGCTTCTGAAGTACAAACGGACTGCCCTCATTGGTCGTATCACATTTAATATTATCAATTCGTTGATTTTGAATTGTTTGAATCATGACAGATTGATGGGTATCAATGTTTTTAATCGTAAACAGTTTACCTGTTAATCCAATGGCTGATGGTAATGTAAGGGTTGAATTTCCAGATACAAAAATAATATCATCATTATCTGAAATGGAATAAGATGCATTTTTAAGGCAAATCGATTTACCTGATGACGTTTTAGCACGAAAAGCCGTTGGCGCACTGCTTAAACCAGGGAAAGAACCATTAACTTTCATGAAATTGTGATCAAAAATTTTAATGCCCAAATAATAGGGGATTGCAAATGTCAGCGCATCTGATGTATCTCCATTGCTATCAGGATCAAAAAATGAAACATTAGAGCCAAGATTGACATTATATATGCCATCTATTACTTTGACAACATGAACCTCTTCCCATAATTTATTGCTGTTCTCATCCTTTCCATCCCATAAGGCAAACGTCACCTGGTATTCACCGTCATCAATGACTGACCCGTCAGAATTCATAAGAACGCTTTGAAAATAAATAGTATGAGGAATTTTTGCAGATAAAGGGTCAATAAATAACATGAAATACAAAGATAAAAGGGTTACAAATATTAAAGCTTTTTTCATAACTAATCTCCTTATTGTTATTAAACAAGATAGAAACTCGGCATCCTAATCCATATTTTTATGGAAGCAAATAAAAATTAAATCTTTGTCTTTGGGAAATGAATGAGAAGACATAGCATTTTTCGTATTCATGGACTTTGAATTAACTGTTTATTTAGATTGTAAAATCATCGAATTAAGGATCGTGCCTCCGAAATTAAAATGGGGAACTTATTTTTCGAGCATTCCTTATCTCCGCAGAGAGTATTATAAAAAAAATTATGATACCAAGTTGATTTAGAAATAAACATTTGCCCTTTAATTCTATAGACACAAAAAAATCTGATTTCTTACATACAATTAATTTTTTTTATAAAAAAATAGAAAAAAGGGTTACTTAAAAATTGTATAATATGCTTGAAGATAAAGTAATCAATGCCTCATACCATGAATATTGATCGCTAAAAATTAAGGTTGTAGAAATTTTTATTGACCACATGTCAGAATTAATAAGCTGTTAAAACTATTAATAAAAAAAAGGACAACTTTTATTGTATAGCTTATCATGCTAATTTTATTATTTGTTGTGTCTATATTTACAGAAGAAATTGAAAAGCAGTTGATAGATATGAAAAAATAGGCATCCTTCATATTGTTTGAAAAATAGTTAACACTTTGTCAAAAATTAATACGAATATACCATATGTAGAGACGCACGGCCGTGCGTCTCCGAACGAAGAAAGGGCTTTCAATCCTTCCTTATAAATTGATGGAGGGCGCATTCCCAAAAAGTCGGACATTTTAGTCTTTTTGAAATTTGCTTGTTTTAAAGCGCTGAAAGCGCGAATTAATATAAGCCCAGGGCAACGCCCTGGGTGATGTAAAGCCTCTATTTTAAGCCCTGA
>PEAL01000103.1 GCA_002753725.1 Deltaproteobacteria bacterium | reverse complement strand
TTAACAGTTCCCTGTCCCAAATGCGGTAAAGTATACCGGATTTATCGAACAAATCTTGGAAGAATGGGCATTTGTAAAAAATGCACGACCCGTTTCAAAATGATCCAACGGGAAAAAACACCGGCCAAAAAACCTGCTCGTCAGTTTGCCCCTGTAGTCCGATCAGTTCCGCCTGAAAAATCGGGATCAAAGATACAGCAAGTCATTGAAAAAATGAATGAAATTTCACATGACATTAATAAAAAAATAGATCAGGAATCCAAACAGCCTGAATTGGTTGAACCTGAAAAAAAAGAAGATCCCCCTCAAGCGATACAAGCTCCCATCCAATCAATACAAGAGAAAAAAAAGATAGAAACTGCCCCCTCCCCTGTCAAAGAAAAGCCTGTTGAAATAAATGAATCGCCTGCTCCCTTGCTTGTTTCAAACAAAAATTTAGACATATTGGCTGCACAACTCAAGGTCATTGTCACTGATGGCATGAAAGCGTATTTGGTTGAAAAAACAAAGATGGACAGCGATGTGAACATTGCTGATCTTAAAAAATTTTTAGCACGGGAAAAAGTTATTTTTGGCCTTGTCAGTGATGAGAAGATCCAATCCTTTATTGATAAACGCTTGAATCGAATCAAACCTTTTTTAATTGCAAAGGGGCGTACCCCTACAGAACCCACACATGGATTGATTGAATATTTTTTTGACACCCACCCCATAAAAAACATTGCCCCTGCCCTGGAAGAAGACCAGGAACGTATCAATTACAAAGAGCGTGGGGAAATGCCATTTGTTCTCAAAGGCGATTTGATTGCCCAGCGGATTCCAGGAATTCCTGGAAAGTATGGAAAAGATGTTTTTGGTAAACGGATTGAGGCCCAAAAAGCACGGCAAGCATCTTTAAAATGCGGTAATGGTGCAACCCTTAGTGAAGATAAACGAATGGCCCATGCCAGAATTGATGGCATGCCGGTTCTGACAACAGGTCGATATGAACGGGTGAATATTCTACCACAGTACTATATTAATGGTGATGTCAACATGAAAACGGGGAATATTCGTTTTCAAGGACCTGTTGTTGTTAAAGGCACGGTTCAAAGTGGTTTCAAGATAAGATGTGCAAGTCTTGAAGCCAAAGAATTATTTCGGGCAGATGCTCGTGTTAATGGTGATATCAATATTCAAGGGGGGGTTGTTGGTTCAAAAGTCGTTTGTATGGGGACATTCAAAGCAAAATTTGTTAAGGGAACCACGATTGAATGTGAAAATGATATCATCGTCAAAAATGGAATCCTTGACTCAAAAATTGAAACGCGCACAAACTGTATTGTTGAGAACAACAAAATATTAACCTCAAGCATAATTGCATTCAAAGATATTGTAACCAATGATTTGGGCTCAAAATCATCCCCAGGATGTCAGTTAACCATAGGGATGGATCCAGTGGTTATTCGGGAAATGGAACGATTGAAAAATGAACTTAAATTACTCGAAGAAAAAGTTGACAATGAAAAGGAAGAACTGGATGTTGACAGCATCGAAGAACTTGAAGATGAATGCAAGGACATCAACAAAAAAATTGATACGTTAGAGCCAACGTTGATAGAAGCAAAAAAGATTTCTCTTAATTTGATACACACATACAAAACAGCCAAACAGCAAAAACAACTCCAACAACAAAAAAAGCTTTTAGATGCTATAAGATTATTTTCCGCAAAAATTGGTCCTGCAAAACAAGAACTGGCGAAACTGAAAAATGATCAAAAAAATATCAACACGATCATTCAAAAAATACAGCAACTTCGCCAGGAAATAGATTTTACCACCTCTGAAATACAGCGCATCAATCGAGAAATCCAAACAACGGATCATGAAGCTAAAGTGCTTGTAAAAGGAGAACTTTTTCCCGGTACAACCATTCGTGGGGCAACTGCGAGTCTTGAAATATTTGAAAAACAATCCAACGTAACTATTGAAGAAATTCACATTTATAATGAAAATAATATGCCTGAACGACAAATTGAAATCAAATCTCTTCATAAAGACATATAGCCATTTAGCTATATTTAATTTATCAATAATTACAGCAGGATAAATTAATAATTTACACACGATTTAAAAACTTAACAGGTGTAAATAGCTATTTTACAAATAACAGAGCAAAATAATCATCAATTATTATAAAAACTTGCATCGGCTGATGATTTAAAGACTGCGATACGATACGAATAATAGGTATTATTTCAAGAGGTTTAATCAATTCCATGTATTTTTTCCGTAATGAAAAACGGTGTGTATAGAACCTTCTTTGTAGCCGTGGCATATTAAATGCTTTATTAATTATTCAAGATTGCTAAAAAATCTAATAAGATAAAGCAGGTTCGCATCATTATCAAACGAAAGGAGGTTTCTATGAGAAACTATCAGAAACACACACAAACGGTAAAAAAGTATTGGCCTTTTCGGGCGTTTACTTATCTCGCGTTATTAATCATTTCACTCATTGTATTTGCAGGAATATCCAGTGCGATGTCTACGAGTGATACAACTTTAATTGGGGGGTTTTGTCATGCTGCTTATCATACAAAATTGCTTATGCCCTGATTTCAGACCATTAAAACTGACGCATCCAGCGATTGGGAGACATCATTGTTGCCCCCTTATTGTCTGATTCCCAACCGTTGGATACGAAAGTTTTTTTTTCCTATAAGACGCACAACCGTGCATCTCATTTTTTATATTGCACTCCTGCTCAGTCATTCAATGAACTTGCGATCATCAGAAATTTTGGCAATCAATGCTGATGAGGATATTTCCAGGCTTTTGAGCAATTGAACCGCCTCATCACGTTCTTCTTTCCCTTTTCCAACAAGAGACACCATTTCGGATAAATCGGTTGTCAACACCTGGAAGCGATCCATCATTTTTTCGTACAATTCTTGAGTGGCTGTTTTCAATAATTTAAAAATATACTGATATTTTAAATTTTCTCGAACATCTTTAAAATGATCGTTGATGGATTTCAAGATTTCACGCTTCATCGGGCGGATGCTTTTTTTCAAAGCTTTGCGTTCATATTCTTTGTTTTCCACAGATTTTTTGAATATTTTTTTAAGCCATTGCATCACTCCCAATGCCCCAAAGTTAAGCATCGCTTCCGTTCGAATTCTGGCGCTGTAATGCATGGATGTCAACAGCGATGGCAATATTAGCGCTCCTTTGCTTTTAATGGAATCCATATCAACGGCTTCCATCTGCATCAACGGTTCATCATTGATGACAATACCAAATTCTTTTACAGCAATGCCATAATCTTTAATAGCATCCTGAACCATAACATCATAGGATCTTGAAATGGTGTTTAAGAAGGCCTTGATGTGTTGTTCTTCATCCACCATAAATCGATGAAGTTTGGGATTGATTTCTTCGGTAATAAAGACATCAAGCGTATTTTTAAAATCTTGAAATACAGAATAAATGGCTTTTGAAAAAAAACCTTCATCCAATTGATGCTGATATTTTTGCGGATCAATCGTATATTGCTGGATATGGGTTTGAATATCTTTCATGAGGGGGCCATATTTAGTATCAAAAAAACTATCCACATGATTGGACTGTTTCTGACGGTTTTTCTCCATTGCGCCATCCAGCGTGTCTTTGACCATGGCGCGAATCTGTTCCATATTGCGTTGTTGTTCTTGAATTTTTTCAATGATTCGTTCAGCCTCTTTACGATCTTTTTTTAAAATGTCCTGATGAATCCGCGTGAGATCATAAATGCCGTGAGCAATGATTGCCTGTCGTTCAAGATTGCTTTTCAGAAGCAGGGTAAACCGATGATGGGTAAGGCGATGATCCAATTTTTTTTGAAAACGTTCGGTTTCTGTCTGAGACTGTCGAAATAAATCACGATCTGTCTGCCATTGTTTGAGACGTTGACGATCTTTTGATGACAGGCTTTTTTTCGTATCAACAAACAGATTCATCAGCGCAGAAAAGGCATAGACTTCAGGTTCAGGGCAAATCACAGCAATATCCTGAGTAATATTTTTAATAATTTTGTTTAAATCTTCAATATGTTCATGTTCAGACAGATCACAATTAACCACAAAAAAAATCTGGTCCATAATACCCATTTTTTTGATCATGGATAAAAATCGAATATCTGCCTGGCGAATGCCTGTGCGACTGCTGATCACATATAGCAACAAATGGGCTTTCAATAAATAATCCTGAATCATGGCAATATGCATGGGATTGGGGGAATCGCTACCCTGGCAGTCGGCATATTCAATATTGCCTGAGGTCTTGTCTTCGGTAATTAGTTGAATTTCAATGTCTTTGACATACACAGCCAGGGATTGATCACCCACAAATTTCTGGTGATCCGCAAATTGAGGGCCATCAAAAATTTGGGTGGTTTTATTGGAGACAAGCATGTCAGCAATGCGGTCATAACCTTTTAGATACGATTCCAATAATATTGTGTTTTGGCTTCGGGCATCACGGTCAATTCGTTGGTCCATCTCTAATTTTTCTAATGCCTTTTCGAGCGTCTTGCGGTCGTTTGCAGTTTGAATATCAAACTGATCATTATCCGACTCCCAATGGACGCCTGGAAAAAGAACCACCGCCTGTCTGACTTCCTGATTGATTTCATCAATGGTTTTCATCATCAGTGTGGCTTTTAACTCTTCACCCGAACGAATACGCGTGACAATGGATGTGACAACACCCGCCCCGCGTTTCAGATAGTCCCCATGAAACAAGGCATTTGTAAATGTGCTTTTACCTGATTTGATCGCCCCGATAACAGCTACGCGGACAAGTTCTTCTGCAAGTTGCCTGTCAATACCTTTGAGAGATGTCTCCCATTGCTTGAATCGTTGTTCAGACATGCTGGGAACGGCTTTTGTTTGTTCTACCAATGAAAACAAATTCTTATTGATATCAAGGAGCCGTGTTTTTAATTTTTGATAGTTTTCCATTTGATCACCTGATTCAAATTTTTTTTAATCACTATTGTATCTGGTGGAGATAAGATTAGGAACGTTATTAAAGCATCATCGGTTAAATATCAAGAAATATACTTGACATTCATGGAAAATAATTTACAAATCTCATTAGTTTTTTCGTTTTTTCTCAAAAAAATTAATAATTATTAGTAATGGAGAAAGTATTATGATTTGGACATTAAAAAAAGCATCTTTTCGTATTTTTCACATGTCGATGAAACTCGGCGCAATGGTTTTGCCGTTTCCTGTTCCTAAATTGATTACCGGTCCTGGAAGTGTCAAAAAGCTGGCAGACCAAGTAAAAGCAGATGGCCTGAGCAACGTTCTGGTTGTGACAGATCGTGTATTGATGGGGTTAAACGTTCCGGAAAATTTGCTGAAATCCCTTGAAGCAAAAGGTATTCAGTATAAAGTATTTGACGATGTTCAGCCCAATCCGACAATCCATAATATTGAAAATGGCCTGCAACACTATCGGCTGAATAAATGTGATGGTATTATCGCAATCGGTGGAGGCTCTCCCATTGATTGTGCCAAAGTGATTGGTGCACGCCTGGTCAATCCCAGTCGTTCGGTTCGTCAAATGAGAGGGACATTTAAACTGTGGAAATCGTTGCCCCCGTTTTATGCCATTCCAACAACAGCCGGAACAGGCTCGGAAACCACCCTTGCTGCCGTAGTGACCGATTCAGAAACGCATGAAAAATATGCAATTTCATCTTTACCACTGGTTCCCAAATATGCTGTCCTGGATCCTGAATTGATGATCGGTTTACCGCCACATATAACATCAACAACAGGAATGGATGCGTTGACTCATGCTGTTGAAGCGTATATTGGTTTAAATGGAAACCGATTTACCGATAAGAATGCTTGCGATGCAACAAAGTTGATCTTTGATAACTTGGAAAAAGTGTATGAAAATGGTTCTGACATTGATGGCCGGAACAACATGGCTTTGGCATCTTTTTATGCAGGAACAGCCTTTACGCGCGCATATGTGGGATATGTGCATGCCATCGCCCATAATATGGGCGGCATGTATGGCGTGCCGCATGGACTGGCCAATGCAATCATTCTTCCATATATTTTGGATTTTTGCCAGGTTGAAGCTGAAAAGAAATTGGCAAAACTGGCCATTGCCGGAGGCCTTGGCACCAGTGGAGAACCTCAATCAGAGTTGGCACAACGATTTATCGACAAGGTCCGATCCCTGAATCAGAATATGGGCATTCCATCATATATTAAAGAACTTCAGGAAAAGGACATTCCTTTGATTGCAGAACGTGCCTTATATGAAGCGCATCCTGATTATCCTGTTCCCCGAATTATGACACAAAAAGAATGTGAAGATATTATCCGACAATTGATGCCCTAACCTCACAAAAAAAGGGCGAACACTGTTCGCCCTTCATATCGTTAGATCACTCGTCGTTCATTTTTATTTTTCAGGCACTTCAACCCCTAAAATCATCATACCATCGCCGGGTGCATTTTTGCAGTGAGATAAAATATCACCCAAAACATGATCCAGCATTTTTTCCAGGGTTTGACGACGATGTTTCATTAAAATATCATCCAGTCCAATAAAATCCAGAACATCTTTATCATCTGTATTGGATTGATGAGGGGTCGCATTGGTTATGCTCATGGAGTGTAAAAACAATCGGTCTTTGGGGCGAAAATCAAAGTCCTGTGCGATATATTTCTGGCCGTCAATTTCTCCCAAAAGAAACATTTCTCCCATAATTGCACGAACCATAGGTATGCTGTTTTTCATCAAAACAAGAGGGGGATGAGCTGCTGTAATCGTTTTGCCTTTCTGTTGTTTGAAATTGAGATGAACATAGGTTGCTGACACATGATTTTCTGGCACTTTATTTTTAATGAGCCGGGTATTCAATATTTCAAAAAACATTTCCGGAGATTGACGATTTCTGGCATTTTTTTGGAACAAGTACTTGATTAACAGGCAAGTATATAGAGAAAAAAAATCCTGGCCTTTAACATGGGTCATCAAAATATCATAGCCTGTTGGAATTGAACGGATATCAACAATATCAAAATCCGCACATGTTGCGAAACTGCTGATCCGTTTAACGGTAAGCTTTCCAGACTCTTTTTTGAAACCTTCTTCAAATAAAATCTGGAACATGGCATAAATAATTGATTTAATAAAAGATTCAGGTGTAGGATTTTTTGAAATTTGTTTGTATTGGGTGTGTTGTTCGATCAGCTTTGTCAAATCTGTAATCAGCGGCATGCAGAGGTGAAGCGATAATGGCAATGATTCGCCAAGAATGTCTTCAATTAAATCAATAAACATTTTTTTGCTGACTTGAAAGTTTTCATTTGTTGCTGCACCTGCCTTTCCAACGGGTAATTTTCGAAGCACCGTTGAAACGGCGGCTGAAACTTTAAGTGCTGCTGATGGAGTACGTTTAGATTGACGATCTTTATAGATTGCATCTGCAAATTGAGTATCAACAAATTTTTCTACATCAATGATGCTGCCAATGCCCATTTTGGAATGCATGTATCGTTGGATAGCGTCTAACGATTCAAGTTCAGGAAACAAGTCGTTTGTTTTTACAGCATGTTGACCGGATAATACTCGGGTTAAAACAGGTTCTTTCAAACCGATGTCTTTTTTGGGGTCTAAAAAAGACACCGCTATTTTTGCTGCACTTTTAGGATGGTCTGTAATATAATCGCCTGCCTCAACCAGAAGACGAACAAAATCATGAACAGCATCTGGATGAGATGCAATAAGTTCTTCACGCATAGCAACCACGCAGCAGGGATGATATTCCCACAGATCATTAGAGTGAAACAAGAGTTCAGCATTTCCCCCTGCGATTGCTTTTGAACCAATGGGTTCAGCCACCATAAATCCACAGGTATCCATATTTTCAGCCATAAAATTGGGCATTTGAATGGGGGGGGCAACTTCAAAAAAAACATCAACTTTTTCATGAGTACCCGACAGTCCAGGATTGAGCCCCATTTCTCTAAAAAACATGTGCGCCAGCATATGATGGATGGATAGCAGATGTGGAATATAAAAAAGTTTGTTTCTAAAATAATCAATATGCCTGGACTGAATAGAATAATTTTTGTTTCTGACGCTGACACTCCCATCTTTGTGTGCAAACAGCACCAGACGAATGGGAACCCCCGCACTGAATAAGTCCATAGCAATGGGTGCCAGAACAAATGCAACATCGACCTCTCCACGCTCCAAAGCCTGCAATACAGGATTCCAACTGGTCATACAGTGGGGTTTTAATGTGAAATAATCCGATGTCATTTTGCCTGTTTGCATCATATGATTGAGAACGCCCAGGGTTAAATGATCAGTAATTTGAATGTGTGCGGCATTTATTTCTATTTTTCCAGATTCAGTTTTAATGCGATAATCTATTTTTTGTTCAGGTTCAGAAGGGGAATCATCTTCCTTTTTCTCAAAAGCTTTTTCTATGGTTGAGCGCATTTCTGGAGGCCCAAAAGGCTTGGTAATATAACAGTTGGCACCCGCCTCGCTTGCTTTTTGAATTTGTTTTTTTTCCCCTTGTGCGGTTGCCATAACAAATGGAATATGATCGAAATCTGGTTTGCTGCGTACCCATTTCAACAGTTCATAGCCATCTTTATTGGGCATGTTCCAATCACTGATAATAAGGCCAATGTCCGGATGTTCAACGATCATGTTCATACCAACCTGACCGTCTTCTGCTTCAATAATCGTTGTAAAACCAATCTCTTTTAAAATTTTGACCGCCATCTTTCGGACAACTCTGGCATCTTCAACAATGAGAATTTTCAGTTGATCATCAATTCCCATATTCATCCTTTCTGATTTTCCGGTTTAGAAGAATAATCACTTCTTAAAAAAATACATTAAACAATTCGACTGTTTACATATCGTGTTCTTACTTTTTTTTCAAGTGTTACTTTGGGAGGATTAGAATTTGACAATCAAGTGAAAATGATCGTACAATTACGTCCATTGTTTTTGGCTTGATACAGGGCTTTGTCTGCAATCCGGATTAAGTCTTCTTCTTGACAATCCTGTTCAGAGGGGGTAACCCAGGTTGCTCCCAGGCTGATAGATGCATTAATTGGGCCGGAAGTGGTCTCAAAGGCGTTACTGCATATACTCTTACGAAGTCTTTCTGCCACGCTGAGAACTTCCTGTTCGCCACATTGAGGCAGGATGATAATAAATTCTTCTCCACCATACCGGCCAATAGCATCATATTGTCGGGTGCATGTTTTCATTCGTTGGGCCAACTGTATGAGGACTTGATCGCCCACCAGATGTCCATAGGTATCATTGATGGATTTAAAATGATCGATATCGATCATGAGGATGCCAACAGAGGAATTATCTCGTTGAGATCTTGAAATTTCGCGCGTAATCATATCTACCAGGGCGGATCGATTGAACAGTTGTGTCAATGAATCATGGGTTGCCTGAATTCTGAGTTCTTCCCTTGCAGCAATGAGTTCTTCCTGAAGTTTTGTTATTCTTATGCCTGCCCTCAGACGAACCTTTAATATGTGAGGATCAAAGGGTTTGGATATAAAATCATCTGCACCGGCAGTCATGGCTTCAAGCAGATGTTCTTTTCCTTTTTTGGCAGTGAGCAGAATGGTATAAATATAGGGTTCTTTTATATATTGACGAATTTTTTCAAGTAACTCAATACCATTCATGTTGGGCATCATCCAGTCAATAAGGGCAATTCGTGGGCGACCTTTTTTTTGAAGGATTTCCCATGCCTCTTGACCATCACACGCATTGATGACCTCATATCCCCACTGCCCAAGGCGGCCTTGAAGGATCAATCGGGTCATTTCAGAGTCGTCAACAACAAGAATTTTCACAAATTGTCTCCATGAAAGGATTTATCATGAACAAAAAAAAAATTTCCCTTGAGCAGCCCTTGGATGAAAAACTGCTCAATACCATTCGGCAACATCTTCAATCAGAAAAACTGCCCTGTTCAGTGGCTTTTGATATTGCTCAAAAAAATCAAGTTCAGATCAAACACATTGGCCAGACAGCAGATATGGCCGGAATCAGGTTGTGCAAATGTCAATTGGGGCTTTTTGGATATGAACCGGAAAAGAAAAAAATCAAACCGCTCCAGATAATTGAACCTGCTTTAAATCAGGCCATTCAAGATGCTCAGAAAGACAACAGGATGACCTGTAAAACAATCTGGCATATTGCCGAAACCATGAAAATGAATAAATTGCATGTCAGTTGCGCTTGTGAAACATTGGGGCTTAAAATTAAAAATTGCCAGCTGGGCGCTTTTTAAACGGATGAAATGAACGTCATCATGGATGCCGTTCATTTATGTCCACTACTGTGTCCATTTTTTATTGAAAAAATGGGTTGTGTTTTTTTTCTGTACCAATGGTTGTTTCCGGGCCATGTCCGGTATAAACCGTGGTGTTGTCATCCAGCTTGAACAGTTTATTTTTAACTGAGGCGATGAGCTGATCATAACTGCCACCAGGGAAATCTGTTCTGCCAATAGATCCCGCAAAAAGCGTATCACCAACAAATACAACACCGGACGTGTAAAACGATACGCCTCCAGGGCTGTGTCCGGGGGTATGCAAGACTTTTAGTTCAACCGTTCCAAAGCTGAAAATATCGCCATCAACAAAGGTTTGATCCGCCTGGGGCGAATTTTCAACTGACATACCAAATGCTGCGGCACTTCTCGCCGCATGACTCAGCATGGGGGCATCATCTTGATGGATGCAGATGGGTGCGCCGGTTATTTTTTTTAATCGTTGATTACCGCCCACATGGTCAAAATGACCATGTGTATTCAGAATATATTCAACGGTTAATTGATCCTCAGAAAGGGCGACAAGGATTCGATCGACCTCATCCCCTGGATCAATGACCACAGCTTTTTTGGTTTCTTCACATCCAACAATAATACAGTTTGCCATCAGGGGGCCAACCCCCAGTTGTTTAATAATCACGTTGATACTCTCCTTTGAGCTTCTTCGATAATTTCCATGAGGCTTGTTATCTTGGGTTTATGTTTTGGCTGTTGCAAAGCCTCAAGCTGATCTTCGGGTAAATGTTCCTTTAAAAAAGAAATGATATCAAAATGTTCCCACCAGCATTGAATAATACTGCCGCATACATGATTTTGCTCGGCGTGGCGCCGGCAATAGTCAAAAGAAACATCTGAACCCAGTCTTCGACAGCGTTGTGTTAATGCGTCATGTTGATTGATCATTGTTTTTTATGTCCATAATGGGAATGTTCTTAAATTTTGACTCCTAAGCAGATAATTATTTGAACAATAGTGATAATAAAAGTTTTGGTCAAGTTTTTTTTGAGTTGCCACATGTGCTTATAGGCCATATAAAATCGTTTGACAATATGTGTGTTTGTTACTAATTATAGTTCTTTTGAAAAAATTTTGCCAAGCCAGAGGAATACATCTACGACTGTCTACGCGACCAAAATTATTTTCTTAAAATCACCTATAGTATGGAGGATATGAATTTTGACAATATTTTACATAATTTTGTGCATCATCCTGGCTTATTCGCTGTTTAGATGCATCCGTTTTTCTTACCTTAACCATATTGTTTGGCTTCAAATGGCAATTGTTTTTGTTTTGATAAACACGCAATGCATCCCCCCGCCTCAACCATCTCAGCAAGTAATAGATCCCAACGCCACAAATCAAGCGGGAAACGAAGGACAGAATTACTCATCTGTGATTAAAACGTTAACCCTTCGACTGGCTGATCGATTCAAGCCCGAAGCCTTGTCTGAAACGCAACCGCTTCCTGTGATCTACCTCACATCTGCTGATGTTCCAAAGGGGAATATTTCGAATCTTTGTAAGACAATTATCAACGATTTGAGATCGTCCCTTCAAAAAGAAAGGTTGATCGTTCGAATCCCTCCCTTACTGGATGACAATGCAACAGAAAAGACATCAACGGAATGCGATGGCAGATTTTTTAAATTGGATCGGGATATTGATATTGTTATCTCCATTCAACCTTGCACATCAACAGGGAATTGCTCACAGATTGTTTTGGATATTTCACAGGAAAAAAATAAAGTTTCTGAAACGTGCCATCTGGCAATGACATCAGCGTTGGAGCAAAAGAATCATACGATTTTTCACATTCCAAATCAGATGGGACAGATGAAAAAACCATTTCGAAGCATCGAGGAAGCATCAACAAATAGTGTTGATCTTAGCCATTGCCTGCTTAAAAAATTGCTGCCTGAAGAAGACAATCCTCGGTTTCTAATGGCAAAAACAGATCTGACCCCTTTACCTGTATTTGATGCCATCAAAACAGAGTGGGAAAAATTGTTGGGAATGGATCGTATTGCTCAAACAGTTATTCCGATTGATTTTTATGGGGAGACATTTGTTGTTCGAGACACCAAAATATCTGAATCTATTCCAAAAGATATCAAGCTGTTAGTTGCAATCGATGCCATTGAAATCAGCCCCGGTCAGTATCGCATTCGGTGCCATTTATTATCACTGGCTTTTTTGTATGTTCAACTGCTCAATCATCCAGCCGTGCCTTTTGGAGAATGTATTCCAGGCTGTCAATTTAATTTCTATACGCATACCAGCCTTAAAGGAAATTTTTTGACCGGCAGTGGAACAGGGGACTGTTTAAAAAAAGTTCCCCCGGAATTATGGTCTTATTCTGCAAAAACACTTGCTGAAAAAGCTGCCCAAAAAAATCTATCTGATCAAATAAAAAATCTTTTACGTAAACATTATATCCTTGAAAATAAAACATATTTTGAAGATATGCTTGATGAAAAAGTCATGGACTTAATGAGAAATGCAAGCCTTGAGTGGGAACAATTTGATGAAAAGAACTGTTCGGCTGAAGCGAGATTTATCATTCATGAAAGTCTTTTGCCTTTTGCATTAAATCTTGGAACCTCTGAAATTCAAGAGGTTGAAGAAAAAAAGATTCAGCAACTTGATGCTCCAGAAATCCAGCAAACTGAGGATCAAAAGGTGGATGAGTAGAGTAGCATAAAACAATTATCATTATTTGAACAATATAAAGAAATAGCTGGGAACGTTATTAAATTTTGGCAGTATCAATGGGACTCCAGTATTCATCGAATTAAGGATCGTGTCTCCGAAATTAAAATGGGGAAATAATGTTTCGCCTCTATATTGCGTATTGTATTAAGAATAACACGTCCTGTTGATAATGGCTAACTTTAATTCATCAGAAAGATCATTAAAGTAAGCACAGTAACCAGCAATACGAATTAAAAGATATGGATGCTTTTCCGGATGATTATAAGCATCAATGAGTACCTCTCTGTTTATCACATTCGGTTGAAATTGCATACCGCCTTTTCTGAAAAACGCACTGATAATACCGGCTAAATTTTTGACCCCTGCTTCTCCCTGGAACAGTGCTGAATCAATGGTAAAGGTAATTGTGGTTCCATTGGGTGCATAGTTAACAAAGTCAACCCCGGCAACAGAATTCAAAGAGGATACTAAATCTATTGATTGCATGCCATAATGGGGAGCTATACTATGAGCAAGGGGAATCCCCTTTAATCGACCGGAGGGCAATGCAGGTGTGTTTTCTCCATAAACAATATTGACATTTAAAGCATAATAGCCAGCAGAATATATACCATTGCGTGGGCAGGAGGGAACGGAATTCAAGGCATTGACATAAATTTCCAATACTTTATTGACCCATTTTTGAGCTTCAGGAGCTGAATCATCACCAAATTTGGGCACTTTTTGCAATGCCTCTCTTACTTCCTGATTAAATTCTCCTTCAAAATTGTTGTCAATGGCACGAATGATGTCATCAATGGTATATAATTTTTTCTGAAAGACCACAACATCAATGGCAAATAATGAATCGGCAACATCCGTTATACCAACGGCTTGAATACCGCTGCTATTGAGGGTCGCACCACCTTCATAAACATCTTTTCCATTGGTAACACAGCCCTTAAATAAAGAGGATGCCAACGGGGTTGTAAAGTGCTTTTGAAGTGCGTCTTCTAAAAGTTGATGATCAGCCAATATGGAGGCTGTCAGTTGATTTAAACGTAATTGATATCGTTCAATAAGCTCATCCATACTTTTTGGCGAGTTATAATCAGAAGAAAGTGGCAGGGTGTTGTTTATTGTTTGAGAAACACGCTTGTATAAAGACATGAGCGGCTTTGTATGTTTACTGACACCATCAATGACGCCACTAAAAATTGTGCGAATAAATTTATTGGATAGTTTTGATAATTGATCAGAAAGGCCAAAATTCCAGAGATCTGTGTCTTCACCTTTCAACGCTTGAAGAAAAGGTAAAACAACGTTTACATTCGCACAATCTGTATTGGCAAAATGATCATCTGATGCAACCGGTTCAACACAACCAACGATAGAGTAATTTCTCGCATCTTGTATCGTTGTTGGATATTGTTTGTTGAGGGCTTCAACATAAATTTCGTCATTATACAAAGCTGGCATGGGGGATCCATTAATATACACCTCAGCAATTCTTTCCAGATATTCACTGGGACTTGCATTATGAATTCTTGCGGTCATATTTACGCCCCGAGGTTGCAGTTCACAAATATCTAAAAGCATATAGGTTACATCATTCGTGGCATCATCCCCATTTTTATCAACACCACCAAAGGTCACTGATTGGACCGTTGACAGACTTTCAAAAAGTCTTCCAACGCCCAGATAGGTATCACCATCATTGACCAAAATAACTTCATCAATTTTGAGAATAAAGCAGGCCAAGAGTTCTTTGGCTTCTTCATAGGTAATGAGATTTGCCTCTTTATCCTTTTTAAAATACGGATAAAGAATTTGATCAAGACGCCCAAAAGATATGGCGTTTTCAAATGATTCTGTACACAGTGCAATTTGTAAAAACAATATACTTTGCAAAGCCTCGTGAAATGTACGTGCAGGATATTTAGGGACGTGCTTGCAAACAGTGGCCATTTTTTCCAGCTCCTGCCGACGATCTGGATCCCTTTCTTTTTTTCTCATCTCCATCAAACGATTTGCATATCTTTCTGCATAATCTTCAAGTCCTTTGAGGGTAATCATCGCTGCATTATAAAAGTCATGGTTATTATCAGGGTTTGCTTTTTGATTTTCTTGAATATCTTGTATGATTCCTGTGGTTCCTAATTCAAGGATGCGGTCATGGTTA
>PEAL01000635.1 GCA_002753725.1 Deltaproteobacteria bacterium | reverse complement strand
TTAAAACAAAAGAAAATATACATATATTTGACTTCATCTGACATTTCCATGAACGAATTTCAGGAAGTTCCTTCTCAAACGGAAAATTTTTCTTGTTTATTGGGAACAATTCGATAAATACCGATACCATTACTGAAAACAATATTTTTGAAAATAATATTTTTCACAAGGAGGATCCCACATGCGTACGACCGCAAACCGGATGTCATTTACTGATTTCCAAAAATCTTTTATTATCTCTTTCGTTATTATCTTTTTGGGTATATTGAATGCTGCATCGGCATCAACAAACGCTCAACCCCGGTTTCAGACAGCGCGTCTGTCCATACCGTTTCTTGTCAATCAAGGGCAGATTTCGGACGCTTCTGTTTTATTCTATGCCAAAACGTTTGCCGGAACCGTTATGGTTCATCAAAATGGAGATATCATTTTTCAATCAACGACCTCCGGACAGCGATTTGTTGAGCGGCTTGACAGCACGTTCCAATTTATTCCTTTACCTGGCGATCTTTCACAATCAAAAATAAACATGTTCTATCCCCATACCATTGCAGCACAAAAAACGAGCATCAATGCTTATCATCATATTGACATGCCCGATATTTATCCGAATATTTCAATGAAATTAAAAGCCTATGGTCAAACCGTCGAAAAAATATTTATTGTCAATCAGGGGGGCAATCCCAATCAGATTCAGATGACTGTCAAAGGCGCTCAAAGCTTGAAAACCAACGATTCAGGGGAGTTGGAAATTTTGCCTCAAGGGGTTCGTTACAGTACGCCAAAAGCCTATCAAGTTATTGGCAACAAACAAATTCCTGTCGAAGTTCGTTTTCGTGTCTGTTCAAATAATATATCATACGGATTTCACATGGGGGACTATGATACTCGTTATCCATTAATGATTGATCCCTATATTGCCGGTACATTTTTTGGTGGGGATAAGCGAGATGAAATTGAAGACGTGGCTATCCATTCAAACGGAGATGTCTATGTTGCAGGAACCACCTGGTCAGCCAATATTCCGGTTAATGCTGCGGCAACCGGCGCCACGCAAACATTTGATCCCACCAATCATGTGCATGATATCTTTGTTGCCCGATTTAACAGCAACTTAACCCAACTTCTGTCTGCAACCTTTATTGGTGGTAGTGAATTTGATACCGCTCGCGCCATTGCTCTTGATCCTGATGGAAATGTTTTTGTAACCGGTCAAACAACTTCTGCTGATTTTCCAATTCCAGCCACACCATCGTTTAGAAGAACATATAAGGCCGCAGGCGATGGTTTTGTCGTTCGATTGAATGCCGATTTAAGCACCATACTGTCTGCAACATATTGGGGTGGAACGAAAGAAGATATGCCTGAAGAGATGGCTATCCATTCAGAGTCAAAAGAAATTTATATCACCGGTTATACCCGTTCAAGCGATTTTAACACCACAGAATCATTATCTTTGAGAGGGCTGACAGATGCGTTTGTCTCTCGTTTCAACAATGATTTGTCACAGTTGCTGTCATCTCGGTATTTGGGGGGTGACAATGAAGATAAAGGGTTTGCCATACAAATAAACAGTTTCAAGAATATTATATTGGGCGGACAAACCTATTCCAGTGATTTTCCAACAACTGTGAACAGTTATGATCAAACACCCAACGGAAATATGGAAGCCTTTCTATGTGAGATGAATTATGATCTCAGTGTGGTCATGGCAGGTACATATTTGGGCGGGAATCGTGGGGATAAAGTGACCGCCATTGTTTTGGATGCTGAAAACAACATCTATGCAACAGGAACAACATCATCAGAAAATTTTCCAATCATTGATGCTCAAAGCACCTATTCCAGCACTTTAAAAGGAACAGATATCTTTATCGCCAAATTCGACAAGGATCTGAGGTCACTGACAGCATCGACGTTTATGGGCGGTATGGAATGGGAGAATGCCAGTGCAATTATCCTTGATGGAAACAAAAACATCATGATTGCAGGAACAACCGTTTCCACCGATTTTCCCACGACTCCCGGCGCATATGACCTGAATTATAATGGTGGACATGATATTTTTATTTCAACATTTTCTCCCTCTTTGGCATCGCTGTCAGTATCGACCTATATGGGCAGTACTGCTGATGATGCTGTGGCCGCCATTGCTATTCAAAATAATGCAAATGTCGTTATTGTCGGGACAACCTGGTCAACGGCTTTTCCTGTGTCAACCACTGCATTTGATGTGTCTTTCAATGGTGGTTCGGGCGAGCGTGATGGCTTTATCTCTATCTTAACCCAGGATTTGGGTGGAACCCTTCGAATTGTATCAGAAAGCGATAGTATTCACGTAACCATGAGTGAGGAAGGCTCTCCTCAGGATTTCAGCCTTACCCTTTCAGCAGAAAACGACCTGGGCGGCGCAATTAACTGGCAAATCAGCACACAAGCAGCGCATGGAACAGCCGTTGCTTCAGGCCCGGGAACCAGCAAATCCATTACGTATATACCTTCAACGAATTGGTATGGCACAGATAGTTTTGTGATTCAAATCAATGATGATGCCCAACACATTGACCGCATAACGGTATATGTTCATGTTCTGCCGGAACCCGATTATCCTGTTTTTAAAACTCCTGGCTGGGTC
>PEAL01000634.1 GCA_002753725.1 Deltaproteobacteria bacterium | reverse complement strand
TTGATCAATGATCTGCTTGATATCTCCAAAATTGAAAGCGGGAAACTGGATATCCTTCCTCGAAATGATTCATTAATTGCTCTCATTGATAATCGTCTTCAATTTCATTCTGTCATGGCATCCAAAAAAAATATTATCATTCAAAGAAATTTTTTACCGATAAACACTTTTTATTTTGATGCCAATCGAATTTCCCAGGTATTTGATAATTTTATGAGCAATGCGATTAAATATTCACCCTTTGATAAAGAAATAATTGTTTCTACAGAAACAACAGAGAAAGAAGTCATCGTTCATATTCAAGATCAGGGACCAGGAATTTCACAGGAGGATCAGGAAAAGTTATTTGGTGAATTTCAACGCCTATCCGCCCGTCCTACTGGCGGAGAAAAAAGTGTCGGGTTAGGATTGGCTATTGTCAAAAAAATTATCACTGCCCACAAAGGACGACTTGAGGTGAAAAGCGAGTTGGATAAAGGATCGAGATTTAGTTTTGCATTGCCCTACTACGGATTAGGTGTTCATTAAAAAAAAATTAACATAGCACTATTGGAATGAAAGACGTTTATTGATCACTCGATTTTAAAACCGCCAAAAATGCTGATTGTGGAATCATCACTTTGCCCACTTGTTTCATTCGTTTTTTCCCTTTTTTCTGCTTTTCCAGGAGTTTTCGTTTACGTGAGATATCTCCACCATAACATTTAGCTGTGACATCTTTTCGAAAGGGAGAAATGGTTTTACGAGAAATGATGGTTGAACCAATGGCCCCTTGAATGGCTATTTTATACATCTGGCGAGGAATTTCATCTCTGAGCCGTTCGCAAGCATGTCGCGCCCGTTCAATAGAACGTTCGCGGTGAACCAGTTGAGACAACGCATCAACCTTTTCACCATTAATCAATATATCCAGGCGAACCAGATCACTGACACGATATTCAAGCATGTCATAATCAAAGGAAGCATATCCTTGTGAAATGGATTTCAAGCGATCATAAAAATCATAAACCACTTCTGACAGCGGTAGTTCAAAAATCATTTCCAATCGGTCGCCACCCAGGTATTGATAATTTTTATTAATTCCACGACGATCCAGGCACAGTTTCATAATTGAACCCATGTAGCGATCCGGTGTGATAATGCTTGCCCGGATAAAAGGTTCTTCGGTAGAATCAATGGCTGAGGGATCTGGATACAGTGCAGGGTTGTCGATAATCATTTTGGTGCCATCATGTAAGTTGATTGTATATTGCACGGATGGGGCTGTCAGAATTAAGGATAAATCATATTCTCGTTCAAGACGTTCCTGCACCACCTCTAAATGAAGCAAACCAAGAAATCCACATCGAAAGCCAAACCCCAATGCCACCGATGCATCTTTTTCATAAATCAAGGCGGCATCATTGAGTTTTAATTTTTCAAGGGCAATGGCAAGATCTTCATATCCATCCGATGCCACCGGATAGATGGATGAAAAAACAACCGGCTTGACCTCAACAAATCCAGGCCAGGGCTTTGGACAGGGATTGTTGTGCAGAGTAATGGTATCACCACACCGTGTATCACTCACTGTCTTGACACCTGCAATGATGTATCCCACTTCTCCAGCACTTAATTGTTTTCGAGGTCGTCTGACAAGTTGAAAAACACCTAATTCCTCTATTTTATAGGTGGCCTTATTGGACATAAAACGAATAACATCATTGGTCTTAACAGTCCCATTAAAAACTCGAAAATAGATGACTGTTCCCCGATAAGAATCATAATGAGAATCAAATATCAACGCCTGAAGGGGGGCATCGACATTTGTCTTAGCAGGGGGGGGCAATTTCTGGACAATGGCTTCCAATAGTTCATCAATGCCTCTTCCTTCTTTGGCTGAAGTCAAAATGGCATCATCCGGGTTTAACCCCAGCTCTTTGTCGATCTGATCTTTGACACGATCAATATCCGCAGCCGGTAAATCAATTTTGTTGATCACCGGAATAATTTCCAGGTTATGTTCCAGTGCTGAATAAAAATTAGCCAGTGTTTGCGCCTCAACGCCCTGACTGGCATCAATCAATAATAAAGCACCTTCACACGATGCCAGGGCCCTTGAGACCTCATAGGAAAAATCAACATGACCCGGAGTGTCAATCAAATTAAGGATGTAGTCTTTACCATCTTTGGCAGTATATGGCAGGCATACGGTTTGACTTTTAATGGTTATCCCCCGCTCACGTTCGATATCCATTGTATCCAGAATCTGGTTGACAAAATCACGGTCGGTAACCATCTTCGTTGCCTGAATGAGTCGATCAGACAGGGTTGATTTACCATGGTCTATATGGGCAATGATGCTGAAATTTCTAATGTTGTTCATTGGTTTATCACCTGATTAAAATTATGATTCAAAGGATTATGAACACGTGTGACCTACACCAAAAGCAAAAAAGGATTAACTTTGATGCACAAACATACTACAACCGCAGAAAAACAATAGTTGTAAAAAAAAGCACTCAGCTTTTGGTGTCAGGTCGACACAGATATTCAAGTAAGCCGCTATCGCGGCAGTATAAACACTAGCCGCTTGCACCATTGACATTCATTGCAAAATTGTTAGTTTTCAGTCTTCTTCTTTTAATTACTTTTATATTATA
>PEAL01000102.1 GCA_002753725.1 Deltaproteobacteria bacterium | reverse complement strand
AACAACATCTCCAGCACCATAATAATGTTCATCTGGATCAGGTCTCTGGCCGGATATTTCATAACGAGCAATACCAAACTGATAGCTTTCAGAAAGGCTGAACTGGATATCATCGATATTACCAGTAAACAGCAGGCGTTTGAATTCAATGGTCCATTGTTTCTCTTTCCATTGTCCTTTGGCAACGACATCTGCTCGGCTTCCTGTGGGGACAACGTTTTTAAACATTGATATTTTATCGGCACCATGCAAAAGCGGAATATCACCATCGATATATGCAGAGGTTCCTTTGTCACCACTTCTTTTGGAATAAAAGGTATATCCTTTTTTCGAAATAATTTTAGAAGATTGCGGCAGTTTATCCAAAGAAAGAGAACATATTTTATCATCCGCATATCCCACTGGATCGGTGCGGCAGGCTTTCCAATACCAGATATCGGCTCTGTAAGGATTATCCGCATAAATACTTAAATCAATAATTTCAGGCTCCATGCTCCACTTAAATACAAAACTATCCTCTCTATCGGGTCCAATCATATACATTTTTTTTTCTTTGTCCCAAACCAGATTTCGATGATTCCTTGATTCATCATTGTCAGGAAATGTCACCAGAAAGCAAATTTCCTGATCCGTATAAACCGCTTTCAAGCTTATTTTAATCTGGCCGACATTCTCACAAACTGTAATAGGGACAGCAGCCGCCCATTCCAGAGGATCAACGATACCGTCGATTTTGGGAGCATTGTTGACTTTGTTTGCAACAATTGTATAATCAGCCAACACATTCAAAGAAAAAACAATGCTTATCCAAAAACAGATGTTTCCATAAAATAGTTTTTTCATAATGTTCTCTCAATCATGGTATTATCGCTAAAAGCGTTTGTTTCATATTCATTATTTTTTTTTAACAGTTTTAATAAAAATATCAAGAATTATTCATTCCATGACATGTTTCTATTGCATACTTTCCAACTAACTAAGGAACCACAATTTAATAACGTTCCCATTATGGCGTTCACATCAACAAACATAACAAAAGAATTTATTTATAAAAATGCTTTGGAGTTAATCAGGCGTAACCCTTCTGTTTATTTGTGATTTGGATATGTTTATACAAGAGGGCACACCTGAGTGTAATAAAAAAAAATAAAGAAATATTTGACGTTCAATTTCATTTGAAGTATGTCACCTTATTTTTGACCGTTTCATGGAAGCGGAAATTTAAAAAGTAACCCTGAGGAGGAATTGTTTTGATCGGAATTGCCTTTGCAATGGGAGCGAATGGTGCCGGGGCCGGACAGGCCAATGGTTTCACAGCTTTGCTGCCAATGATAATTATTTTTGCGATTTTTTATTTTTTGTTGATTCGACCTCAACAGAAAAAAGCCAAAGAACACCGGACAATGATTGATAGCCTGAAAAAAGGCGACCGCGTGGTCACCAGTGGTGGCATTTATGGACGTGTGACTGCTTGCACTGATGCAGATACTGTGACATTGGAAATCGCTGATCGGGTTCGTGTCAAGTTTGTCCGTTCCAATGTAAGCATTTTATTAAACGATCACGCAAATGTTCCGTCATCCGGACGAGCAGATTCATAACGGTTATCGATAATTCGTTAACCAAACGAAAGGAATGAAGCCTTGAAAAGCATATCACCGCGAACCATAGTTATACTTTTGGTCATATTTGGTTCACTGCTTTATGTTTTACCGTCGTTTCATATTGATGTCTGGCCCCATAAAAAAATAAATCTGGGCCTGGATTTACAGGGCGGTATGCATCTGGTTTTGGAAGTTGAAGCAGAAAAAGCTGTTGAAAGTACGATTGAACGTATGAGCAATGAACTCCGGCGAGAATTGAAAAGCAATCAAATTAAATTTTCAGACCTCGAGCGTAAAGGATTTCAGATATCCCTTCAGGTGCTTGATGAAACGGGTATTGAAAAATTTGATAAATTACTGGATGACGAATTTCCCGAATTTCGAATTGTCTCACGAAAAAAAGATGCCAGTATGCTTACCATTTTACTTGATCTTCCGGACAGCGATGTTGCTGAAATCAAGAAAAAAGCCGCAGAGCAGGCTCTGGAAACCATTAGAAACCGTATTGACGAGTTTGGGGTGTCTGAACCAGACATCCGACGTCAGGGAGAACGTCGGATATTGATTCAATTACCCGGCGTAAAAGATCCGCGACGGGCCAAAGAGCTGATTGGAAAAACAGCTTTATTGGAATTCAAGCTGGTGGATGATCAACATACAGTAGACGAGGCTCTGAAAGGAAAAATTCCTCCGGGAATGGAAATCCTGTATCAAGTGGCTGAAAATCGTCAAACGCGACGGGTATCCAAAACACCTTATCTGGTTGAGAAACGAACAGCATTGACCGGTGAATATTTAACCGATGCTCGTGTGAATATCGATTCCCAATATAATGAGCCTTATGTTTCCATCAAATTCAATAAAAAAGGAGCCCGCTTGTTTGAACGGATTACAGAAAGTAATGTTCAACGGCGATTGGCCATTGTGTTGGATCAAAAAATTCATTCCGCTCCAGTCATTCAAGAACGAATTTCTGGCGGTGAAGCGCGAATTACCGGAAGCTTTACCCACGATGAAGCGCATGATCTGGCCATTGTTCTTCGGGCTGGCGCATTACCGGCACCTGTGCATATCCTTGAAGAACGAACCGTTGGCCCATCATTGGGATCAGACTCTATCCGAATGGGTTTATTGTCAATGCTTATTGGTGGTCTTTTTGTCATTGGTTTTATGGTCATTTATTATAAGACAGCAGGGCTCATTGCAGATATCGCTTTAGGGCTGAACATTGTTTTGATTGCCGCAGGACTTGCCGGATTTCAAGCCACATTGACTCTTCCAGGTATTGCCGGTATTATTCTGACCATTGGTATGGCAGTGGATGCCAATGTTTTGATTTTTGAACGAATTCGCGAAGAACTGCGCGTGGGAAAATCACCCCTGGCAGCGGTTGAAGCTGGATACAGCAAAGCAACACTGACCATTTTAGATGCCAACGTGACAACATTGATTGCTGCTGTTGTATTGTTTCAGTTTGGCACGGGACCGGTCAAAGGATTTGCTGTCACACTCAGTTTGGGCGTTATTGCCAGTTTATTTACAGCCCTGATTGTGTCCCGACAGATTTTTGATTCATTTATCATTAACCGTCAGGTAAGGAGTTTGAATATATAATGCAATTTATCCAACCAGATATCAATATAGATTTTATAAGTAAACACCTGATCGGCTTTATTGTATCCGGTGCGTTGATACTTATCAGTCTTTTATCGCTACTCTTGCATGGCGGTCCACGTTATGGGATTGACTTTGCCGGTGGTACATTGATCCAGATAAAATTTAACGTTCCGACAACAGCCGATACAGTTAAAAAAAGCTTGGAACCGCTTGGAATTTCAGGAGCATCCATTCAACAGTATGGTGATGCCATTGACCATGAATTCCTTGTACGTGCGGATGTTTCATATGAAGATCTTGAAGGTTTATCCGAAAAAGTACAGGCGGCGATGATTCAAGCCGTTTCAAATAATTTTGAACAAAAAACCATCCCCGCCAAGGCAACAGAAACAAGTGTTGCCGCAGATCAAACAGCAACCACTCAAACATCTGTTCAAAAACAATCTGAAGATACTGAAACCAAAGAAATGCCTCCCCTTGCTGAAGTTCGAAGGGTTGAAATGGTTGGACCGCAAGTGGGACAGGATTTACGCGAGAAGGCATTAATGGCAATGTTTTTTGCATTGTTGTTCATTACGATTTATATTTCTGGAAGATTTGAGTTTAAATGGGTGATCAGTGGGGTTATGGCAGCATGTTTGATGGGTGGTGTATACATATTTAAAATGCTTGAAATGAGCATGCCCTTTTTAATTTTGGTTGCACTGGTTCTGGCAATGATTCTATTCTGGTTCTTAAAATTGAAATACGCCATGGGGGCCATCACGGCATTAATTCATGATGTTATGATTACTGTGGGAATTTTTTCTGTTTGTGACAAAGAATTTACCTTGCCAATTATTGCTGCGTTACTGACCATCATCGGTTATTCCCTGAATGATACGATCATTGTCTTTGATCGTATTCGTGAAAACTCAAAAAAACTACATCGAAAAACTTTCGATCAAATCATCAATACCAGTATCAATGAAACCTTAAGCCGAACAATATTAACATCATTGACAACACTGCTGGTTGTATTGGCATTGTTTATCTTTGGTGGCGGCATTATTCATGATTTTGCGTTTGCCATGATCATTGGTGTGTTGATTGGAACATATTCATCAATTTTTGTTGCCAGTCCGATTCTGCTGCTCTGGAAATAAAAAATATCTGAATGGAGAAACAAATACATGTTTCTCCATTCAGAACGTTAAAAAAATAATACCTTGTTTTTTAGGTAACAAGCTATTGTTTTTCGATTTATAGATTCCAGATATAAAAACAGGGTGTTTCAATGGATCATATTCTGCCGTGGTTATTACTGAAAAATGTTCAGGGTGTTGGAAATCATCTGTTTAAGCGACTGATTGATCGCTGGAAGACGCCTGAAATCATATTGAATCAACCGGTTGATGCGTTAATGTCTGTTCAGGGAATATCCCGACGATTGGCTGATGAAATTCAGAAAAAAAGTTCCTTTCAATATGCACAACAAGAAATCGCCAGAGCTCGTCAACATAGCGTTCACATTTTGTGTATGCATGATGATCATTATCCGCCATTACTCAAACATTTACCCGATCCACCACCTGTTCTGTACGTTTATGGAAGGCTGAATCCCTCGGATACATGTGTGGCGATTGTCGGATCAAGAAATGCAACACCCTATGGTGCATCGGTTACCCGAAAGCTTGCGAAAGAATTGGCCATGCATCATATTACCATTGTCAGCGGCATGGCGCGAGGAATCGATACAGCCGCTCATGAAGGTGCCTTGGCAGGGCAGGGGCGAACGATTGCTGTGATGGGATGTGGACTGGAAATTGTTTATCCCGGAGAAAATAAACCGCTATTTCATTGGATAGCAAAAGAGAATGGTGCGGTAATATCAGAATTTCCAATGCAATCAGGACCTGAAGCGTATCATTTTCCCCTTCGTAATCGAATTATTAGTGGTATGAGTATGGGAACCATTGTGGTAGAAGCTGGTGCAAAAAGTGGTTCCTTAATAACAGCGCGTTTGGCTTTGGAACAGGATCGGCAGGTTTTTGCAGTTCCTGGCCATATTCATTCTCGATTTAGCAATGGTACGCACCGCTTGATCAAACAAGGTGCAAAATTAATCGAAAATGCTCAGGATGTTCTTGAAGACTTAGGCCCTTTTCTGAATTATCATCTTCAACCGCAAGCAGATTCACTCTTGCAAAAGGATCAAACAAATAAAATCTCTTTGCCCCCATTGGATTCATTTGAGCAGTCAATTTGGGATAAACTGACATTAGAACCAATACATATTGATGAATTATTATTATTTTTAGATAAGACAACAGCAGAATTGTCTGCACAGTTGCTTCACATGGAACTTAAGGGTATTGTCAAACAACACCCTGGAAAACGATTTTCAAAGGATGAAAACTATGGGTGATAAACCACTTGTCATTGTCGAATCTCCAACAAAAGTAAAAACCATCAAAAAATATTTGGGTAATGGGTATAATGTCGCTTCAACAATGGGCCATATCAAAGATTTACCACAAAAAGAAATCGGCATAGATATAGAGAATGGTTTTTTACCCAAATATACCCCCATTCCTGGTAAACAAAAAGTCATTCAAGAGTTGAAAAAAATGGCGGGCAATGCTGAAAATATTTACCTGGCCCCTGACCCGGATCGTGAAGGTGAGGCCATTGCCTGGCATACGGCTGAAGTTTTGAAAAAAAAGGGCCGGATATTTCATCGGGTTTTATTTCATGAGCTTACCAAAAATGCTATTATTGAGGCCATTCAAGCTGCTGAGGAGTTAAATTCACATAAATATGAGGCTCAGCAAGCGCGTCGAATTTTGGATCGTTTGGTTGGGTATCAGATATCCCCCATTCTATGGCGAAAAGTAAAGCGCGGATTAAGTGCCGGACGAGTTCAATCTGTAGCAGTTCGTATTATTGTTGATCGAGAACGGGAAATTCAAGCGTTTGAATCAGAAGAGTATTGGACCATCCATGCAATGCTTATTGCAGATGATGCACCGCCATCCTTTCAAGCCAAATTAACGCGAATATCCAACAAAAAAGCACAGATCCCAAATGGTGACATGGCACAAAAGATTGTCAGTGATTTAGAAAAAGAGCTGTTTGTTGTTTCAAAAATAACTCGAAAAACAATTAAACGCAATCCTTTGCCGCCATTTATTACCAGTACACTCCAGCAAGAGGCCATTCGAAAGCTTCGTTTTTCTGCTAAAAAAGCGATGGTTATTGCCCAACAATTATATGAGGGAATTGATATTGGTGGAGAACCTCTGGGGTTGATAACCTATATGAGAACAGATTCAACCCGAATTGCCAATGAAGCTGCTCTTGAAGCTTTACAATGGATTCAACAAAATTATGGCCAGGACTATACCATTCCTCAGCCTCGTTTTTTCAAAAACAAGAAAAAAGTTCAGGATGCGCATGAGGCTATCCGACCAACATCGGTATTTCAAACGCCAGATGATGTAAAACCCTATTTATCACCAGAACAGTTGGCATTATATTCTTTGATATGGAAACGATTTGTCGCATCTCAAATGGAACAGGCGTTGATTGATAATCTGTCCATAACCATTACAGCAGGTGACTACCAATTTTCAGCCGGTGGTTCGACCATAAAATTCAAGGGCTTTATGGCTGTTTATATTTCTGCTGAAGAAGAAGCAAAGAAACAAGAGCAGGCAGAGATGCTTCCTCCCATATCAGAACAAACACGTTTGGAACGAGAAAAAATAGAATCACTTCAACATTTCACTCAACCACCGCCACGATTTTCTGAAGCATCTTTGGTGAAAGAACTGGAAGAAAATGGTATTGGCCGACCAAGTACTTATGCAGCAATTATTTCAACCATCCAGGATAAAAAATATGTGGAAAAAGATAAACGAAATTTCAAACCGACTGAAATCGGCTACATTGTTAATGATTTATTAATGGCAAGTTTTCCTGATGTTCTGGATGTTACATTTACAGCAAATATGGAAAATAATCTGGATGAAATAGAAACAACGCAAAAAGATTTGAAACATGTGTTATCTAACTTTTACGAACCCTTTCAAAAAAGTTTGACATCTGCCAGTGAAGAAATGTTAAGCATGAAACGGACCGGCATGACGACTCACATTCTCTGTCCTGAATGCGGCCAAAACAACCTGAATATAAAAAATGGTAAAAACGGGCTTTTTCTCGCATGTGCAGGCTATCCAGAGTGTACATACAGTTGTAATTATGAACGTAATGAAAAAGGACTCGTACAGGCGATTCAGCATGAACCACCAAAGATGACCGACCAGAAATGTGAAAAATGTGAGAGTCCGCTCCTGGTAAAAACCGGTCGATATGGACAATTCCTGGCGTGTTCCGCATACCCTGAGTGTAAGTTTACCCGCTCTCTTACAGAACCTCAAAAAGCTGTTTCAACCGGTGTTGCCTGTCCTAAAAAGGGATGTACCGGCGAAATAATGGAAAAAAAGACACGACGAGGCAAGACATTTTATGGATGCAACAAATATCCGGATTGTGACTTTGCCTTGTGGAATAAACCGGTTAACTCAACATGCCCTGAATGCAATGCTCCCTTTGTGGTTGAAAAAAATACGCGAAAAAAAGGGACGCACTTGTGTTGTATTGAAAAAGGATGCACTTTTGAGCTGGGGGTGGAAAAAAATTAAATACACTCAGAGGACACCCTACCTATTCCCAGATTGTTGAAGAAACAACTTTTGTGAAGCCGCATCAGATATTACTTGATCACGAATGTCTCCAATCCGCTTTATTACAGCTAATCCAAAGTTCTTTTTAAAAGATCATGTGGTCATGTGCTACCATGCTTTGAAAAACAGATTCCATTAAAATCCGAAATTAAAATGAGAATCTTATTTTTCGAGCAGTCCTTACTATTCACCCTGAATAGTTTTCTGGAACAGTTTATGCAAAATGATCTTAAAAACGCATAGGTCTATAAGTTTTGGTATTCTTGCTGAAGTTCTGAATCTTTAGAGTCGGAAGTCAAAAAAAGCAATCTGACTTCCGAATCTAAAGATTCAGAACTCCAGTGGCACCGAGGTATTTGTTCGAGCGCGAGCATAAGGGTCGATCTTACAGGCAAAATACCAAAACTTATAGATGATAACATAATTATATGCTTAGCAATCAGGAGACATTACATGAAAAAATGGGCATTTATCATTATTGGAATCGTTCTGTTTTCAAGCATTTCATATGCTGAAACAGTCAATACAACCCGGGCAATTACTGTTGCCAAGAACTGGTATCAACATTTTAACCCCAAGAAAGTACCTGTTTCCAGAACAAGAGTTCGTGTCTCAACCATCAAAGATGTCCAAACAGAACAATATAATAATTTAGATACGTTTTATATTATCAATATGACAACCGGTGGATTTGTTCTTGTATCTGCTGAAGATGCGATTGCACCTGTTCTGGCCTATTCTTTTGATACAGAAATTGATCAATCGACGATCAATCCTGCTGCACGGGAATGGCTGGATTATTATTCATCGCAAATTGCAGAGGCCATTGCTTGCGGAATAACCAGTGCACAAGCCCTTGATGAATGGCAGTCTGTCGAAGATGATGCTTTTTCAACAGAAACATCGGCATTAAGTGTACCATCAATGCCCCCCATGCTATCCACCCAATGGAACCAATCGCCCCGCTACAACAATCTGACACCAGATGACACTCCCACCGGATGCCTTGCAACAGCGATGGCGCAAATCATGAAATATTATAATTATCCAGAATATGGCGTTGGTCAGCATGAATATACACATGATACCTATGGCGTATTGTCCGCAGATTTCAACACCCAGTATCAATGGACCAAAATGCCGAATACATTATCAGCATCGTCAACAGCGGATGAAATTTCAGCTGTGGCCACATTGATGTATCACTGTGGTATTTCTGTAGATATGAATTATGCACCCGGTGGTTCATCCGCTTCAACACCTCAGGTGCCTCTGTCTCTGTATAAATATTTTGGATATGCCTCAACAGCAATCTATAAAAATAAAGCAGATTACACGGATCAGGAATGGACAGACATTCTCATTGCTGAATTGAATGCCTTTCGACCGGTTCAATATCGGGGAGAAGATAGTTCGGGAAACAATGGACATGGCTTTGTTTGTGATGGGTATCAAGGAACCGATTACTTTCATTTCAATTGGGGATGGGGAGGTGCCAATGATGGCTACTATCGAGTAAGCCTTTTAGATCCGAGTTCGTCTGATTTCAGCTATGGCCAGGGCGCTGTTTTTGGCATTCAACCGGAAAAAGTCTATGAACGTATTACACTATTGTCCGACAGTTTTGAAGATAGCTTTCCTTCTAATGGATGGTCACAAACAATTGTAACAGCAGGTACACCCTCACCTGCATGGTCTCAAATTTCAAATGGTGTGAATCCAACCTGTACGCCTGCCAATGGCATAAAAATGCTTCAATTCAATTCAAACAGTGCGCCCGATGGTGCAGAAGCAAGGCTGATATTGCCGGTTATTGATTTATCGGATGTTGATTACCCTCGCCTGACATTCAACATGTATCACGAAGATTCCAACGCATCAAAAACGACTGAGGGTGTCACTGTTCAATTATCAGAAAATGGGACTGACTGGACAGATATTCGTTTTTATCCACGATATATTATGACAACAGGATGGCAAACCTATCGCGTTGATCTTACCTATTATACCGGCAAAACAGTGATTATTGGTTTTCTCGGCCACAGTGCTCTTGGAAGCAATATTTATGTGGATCAAATTGAACTGAACTATGCAGGCCCAACCAGTGGAATGACATCAGAAACGCTGATCTCTTACGCTAATGCAAGTATTTCGTTTACAGATGATTCCTTTAACGCCAGCAGTTATTCCTGGAATTTTGGGGATACCGAAACAGCCTCAACTCAAAATGTAACGCATGCATATTCAAATCCAGGCCTGTATACCATCATTCATTCTGTTGACAATGGAGCCTCCTCATCAAGCCAAATCATTCAGATTCTTCCGGTAATTGTTCCCTCATATTTGCCTGAGGATGGGGGAAATTTCGAAAGTAATTTTTTACATTTTTCTACACAACTCCTTGATGGAAATATCAATCTATGGGAACTGGGCCAACCTGGAAATACGATCTCCAATACAGCATCCGGCATCAATGTATGGAAAACAGACCTGGACAGCAATTTGATTGAAAACAATCAGACCTGTGCTTTATACACACCAGAATTTGATTTATCATCAACCGGTTCATATTTTGTCAAATTTAAATATCGCATGGAAAATGTATATGGCAATTGTCCGGGCGCAGCATGGATGGAATATTCCACCGACCAGGGAAAAACATGGCAACGCCTGGGATCGAACACTGGAAATCCCGATGGCACAGAAAACTGGTACAACACGGATGACCATGGTGTTGCACCGGATGGCATCTGCTGGTGGCATACCCGGACAGAATATACTCAGGCGATATACAACCTGACCGCATTATATGGTGAAAAGCATGTGGCCTTTCGATTGATTTATCAAGTGGCTGCCGGATGGTCAGACGATGGTTACGATATCGATGGTTTTGCTGTTGATGATTTTAGTGTTGAATATGAAGCGCCCACAGCTGATTTTTCAACAGATCATCTGTTTTCATATGTTGGAAAAACCATTTCTTTTACAGACCAATCCACTTTTCCTGATAACTGGTCCTGGGATTTTGGGGATAGCACAACATCGAGTAATCAACATACCACTCATGCTTATACATCTCCAGGACAATATACAGTGACGCTTTCTATTAATGATAATGCTTCACATGTGACAAAAAGTTTTATCATTCTTCCTGTAATAACTCCCTCCTATTTGCCCGACGATGGAGGGAATTTCGAGAATGATACCTTGCATTTTATTACCGATATCATCGACGGGACGATGAATTTATGGGAGCGGGGGATACCATCAAATACCATCGCAAATACAGTATCAGGAACAAGTGTATGGAAAACCGATTTAGACAGTAATATCCAAAAAGATACGTATACTTGTGCATTGTATACACCGGCATTTGATCTTGCAACAACCGGCAGCTATTATTTAAAATTCAACTATCGCATGCAAGTCTACTATGGGAATTGTCCAGGTGCAGCCTGGTTGGAGTATTCGACCGATGGCGGAGATACATGGCAACGATTGGGTTCAGATACCGGCAATCCTGAGGGGACAGAAAATTGGTATAATATAAATGACCATGGTGTTGCACCGGATGGCATTTGCTGGTGGCACACTAAAACAGAATATACTCAAGCAGTTTACAATCTGGCCAGCTTTCTGGGAGAAACCAGTATCAGTTTTCGTTTTGTTTATAAGGTTGCAGGAAATTGGAGCGTGGAAGGCTATGATATTGATGGTTTTGCCATTGATGATTTTTCTTTGGAGTACATCCCCCCCAGTGCTAATTTTCAAACAGAAACAAGCATTTATTATGTTGGAAAAACCATTTCTTTTACAGACCAATCCACTTTTCCTGATAACTGGTCCTGGGATTTTGGGGATAGCACAACATCGAGTAATCAAAATGTCACCCATACGTACAGTGAACCTGGCGAATATTCAATCACCCTTTCAATCAATGGTAACACGTCAACAACCACACAGCAAATCACTGTTCTGCCAACCATTAAACCTTCATATTCACCCGATGATGGTGGAAACTTTGAAAGCAATGCTCTGCATTTTCTTGCTGCTGTCACTGATGGTGATATCAATCTATGGGAACGGGGAACACCCTCAAATATTATTGCAGATACATCATCTGGAACAACTGTATGGAAAACCGATCTGGACAGCGATATCCAGCAAGCCAATTATACCTGTGTGTTGTATACGCCGAATTTTAATTTTTCAAGAGAGGGTGATTACTTTATTAAATTTAACTATCGCATGCATATCACTGCTGGAAATTGCCCGGGAGCTGGATGGCTGGAATATTCAACCGATTTTGGTGAAACATGGCAGCGTCTTGGATCATACACCGGCAATCCAGATTCTACACAAAACTGGTATAACACATCAACTCATGGTGTTGCGCCTGATGGTATTTGTTGGTGGACAATTGAATCCACGTATACCCAGGCCATTTATAATTTGTCTGAATTTTCAGGACAATCAAATATTTCTTTTCGTTTTGTGTTCATGGTTCAGGGAAACTGGTCAGGCGGTTATGACAGCGACGGTTGGTCCATTGATGATTTTGAAATCGAACATCTAACCAATGCCCCAACCATTCATACTTCCATTTCTGATCAAACCATTGATGAAGATTCTGCTTTTACTCTCATAACACTGGATAATTATGTCTCAGATTCCAATCATTCGCTGACAGAAATTACCTGGACGACCAGCGGTCAAAGCAATTTATCGGTCAACATAAACACAAATCGAATAGCAAGCATAACAATTAACAGCACTGGTTGGAGCGGCAGCGAACCCATTTTATTTACAGCAACCGATCCCGAAGGCCTGACAGACACAGACAGTGTTCTTTTCACAGTTATTGCTGTAAATGACCCGCCCATTGTGACAGATATCCCGAACCAAAGCATTGCCGAAGGTGCTTCTTTTACAGCCATACAACTGGATAATTATGTTTCAGACGAGGATCATACAGATTCAGAAATTGTATGGACCGCCACAGGACAATCAGAATTAACGGTCACCATTATTAATCGAACAGCGTCGATTTCAACGCCCTCTTCCGCCTGGTCAGGAAGTGAAATCATACTTTTTACCGCAACCGATCCTGAAGGCCTGACAGCATCAGAGTCTGTCACCTTTACTGTAACATCTGAGAATGACCCTCCTGCCCTGACAGAGTGGCGGAAAATTGATGCACCATCCGTTAACTTTACCGGTGTTTGGGGGCTTTCTTCCGATGAAATTGTCGCTGTTACTGATGATGGCAAAGTATATATCTATAATGGCAGTGAATGGATTCTGGATTATGAATCCTCAGGTACCGTGTTTAATGATATCTGGATTGATGATCATAACTATTTTGTAGCAGCTTCAGATGGTATTTACGCTAAAAGAAGCAATGTATGGGAAGTCGATTTTAGCGGAACAAATTATAATGGCATCAGTGCTGAAGATTATATGGTATATGCCGCTGGAAATGGTCAAATTAATAAAACATATAAAGATCGTGCATATTCAGGAAGTGAGGTTTATTTTGATGACTCGGAAATGATCAACGCTGTATTTGGTGTACCCAAATATGACATTCATGGCAGTACAGATATGGTTGATTTGTATGCTGTTGGAAACAATGGGTTGATTTTGTCTTTCAGAGGCTATCAATGGACACATATGGCCAATACTTCCACTAATAATTTATTGGATATTTGGGGAATAGCGGATCTTTTAATAGCCGTCGGCGAAGGAGGAAAAATCTTGATTAACCAGGCGGATTCCTGGGAAAACATGGAAAGCAATACCGCAAATACGCTGAATTCAGTCTGGGGATTGTCTGAAATTGATGTTACAGCCGTTTCTACCAATGGAACGATCCATCATTATGATGGTGTTTCCTGGACAGAAATACCTGTTGAAAATACAGAGTCATTAAATGCCATTTGGGGGAATAATGACATTCAATATATCGTTGGTGATAATGGTACTGTTTATCAAAGAGCCACGCATCATCCAGACAGTCAGTATATTATTGATGCCAGCAGTTGTGTCTTCGGGATCATTTCTCCTTCAGGTGCCATTGTTGTCAATCATGGTGCTGATCAAATGTTTTATATCTCTCCAACAACGGAAGCAGGTTATACGATGACTGTATACATTGACAGTTTTCAAATCGAATTAACAAGCAATAATGCATATACATTTACTACCGTTACTCAAAACCATACTATCGCAATTGATATTGTACCTGGAGTTCTGGCACCATATGTTTTAAGTATGGTTGAGCCAGTCGCTCCTTATAACATGACAAGTATTTGGGGCGATGAATCTGGCGCTATCCTGGCAACATCAGAGATTGGAACAATATGTGTATTACAGGATAATTTTGATCCCATCTTTTCATATAAAACTTGGTGGTATTACGATTCCATCGCTGGTATGCCCATTAATGATATTTTTGGATATAACAACACTTTTTTCGTGGGAATCGAAGACACCTCTCCTGTTTCTCCGATTTATAAAACAGATTATGCGAATCAAGTTCCTTTTCAGCAAGAAACAGGATGGTTCATGACTGAAAAGATTTCTGGCATCTGGGGATCCTCAGAATTTGATGTGTTTGCCATCGGTAAAAATGGATTTTATAAACGTAATGATATGATCTGGGAAGAGATCTGGAGTGGAGATCCCACTTTAGTGTTAACGGCTATTTTCGGTATATCTGATGGTGAAATATATTTTGCAGGGAATCAGGGGTCTATTTTTCACTATGATGGTTTTGCCGTTACACAAATGACAAATAATTCTGCTGCTTATTTATTTGATATCTGGGGAAATACCAATGTATTATATGCTGTTGGAGAGTTAGGAACGGTACTCAAATTAGAGGGTGATACATGGACTGAAATTGAATCAGGTTCAACACACACATTCTATTCCATATGGGGACATTCTGAAAATGATATTTATGTTGTTTCCAAAGAAAGTGAGATATTTCATTACGATGGCAATGTCTGGTCTGACATTGAAAGTTCTACCAGACGACCTTTAAAAGCAATTTGGGGAGATGGTCAAGATATTTATATTGTTGGCGGATATGGCACATCTATATTTACAGTTACCTCTGCCAATGATCCACCGGTTGTATCAGGTATTAGCGATCAAATCATATCCGAAGGATCATCGTTTACAGCCATACAATTGGATGCTTTTGTCGCAGACAATAATCATTCCTACAGTGAACTGACCTGGACAGCCACCGGACAATCTGATTTAACAATAACAATCACAAATCGAGTAGCAACGATTACCCTTCCAAACGAAAACTGGAATGGCACCGAAACCATACTTTTCACCGCAACTG
>PEAL01000633.1 GCA_002753725.1 Deltaproteobacteria bacterium | reverse complement strand
CTCAGAGCGGCGAGATGTTCTACAGGTTGATGGGTCGGGCCATCTTCACCAACAGCAATGCTGTCATGGGTAAACACATAAATGACCGGTAATTTCATCAGTGCTGCCATCCGAATTGCCGGACGCATGTAATCTGCAAAAACCAGAAATGTGCCGCCATAGGGACGAACACCCCGATGGAGTGCAAGACCATTCAGTATGGCACCCATGGCATGTTCCCGAACGCCAAATCGAATGTTGCGGCCATGATAGTCATTTTTTTGAAACTCGTTAATGTCATTTAAAAAAGTTTTATTTGATGGTGCCAGATCGGCTGAACCACCAATCAATGTGGGTAAAACGTTTGCAATGGCATTGAGGGTTATTCCTGATGCTGCTCGAGTGGCAACGGATTCTCCAACCTTATCTTTGAAATCCGGAAGAGCTTCAGAAAAATTTTCAGGCAATTCATTACTGATGGCCTGCTCCCACTCTTTGGAGTCATTGGGATATTCTTGAGTGTACTCATGAAATAGCGCCTGCCAGTCATGAACCAGCTTTTCTCCTTTTTCTTTGCACGAACATTTCTCATAAACAGATTCAGGAACATAAAAGCAATCATCCATAGAACAATTTAGACATTCTTTGGTCAATCGAACTTCTTCTTCACCCAAAGGCGCACCATGCGCATCGGCACTTCCTTGTTTATGTGGACTGCCAAAGGCAATGGTTGTCCGCATGATAATCATTGAAGGAAGATTTGTTTCTTCCTTAGCAGCCTGAATGGCCTGCCCAATAGCAATGGGATCGTTTCCATCTTCAACGATTTGGACATGCCAGTTAAAAGCCTTGAATCGACCGGCAACATCCTCAGTAAATGCGATATCTATCGACCCTTCAATGGAAATTTTATTGGCATCGTACAAACAAACCAGCCTGGACAATCCCAAATGCCCGGCCAGAGATGCTGCTTCACTGGAAATACCTTCCATCAAATCACCATCACCGCAAACAACATAGGTGTAGTGGTCCACAATGGAATACTTCGGTCGATTAAAGCGGGCTGCCAGGAATCGTTCAGCCATGGCCATTCCAACAGCATTGGCAAATCCCTGCCCCAAAGGACCTGTGCTTGTTTCAATCCCCGGTGTTATGCCAAACTCAGGATGTCCCGGCGTTCTACTTCCAAACTGCCGAAATGCCTTGAGATCATTCAAAGATAAATCATAACCGGTAATATGCAAAAGGCTATAAAGCAACATAGATGCATGACCGCCAGATAGTACAAAACGGTCCCGATCCGGCCAGTAGGTGTGATTGGGGCTATGTTTCAAAAATTGGGTCCACAGAACATAACCCGCTGGCGCCAGACCCATAGGGGCTCCTGGATGCCCTGAATTGGCTTTTTGAATAGCATCCATTGTTAATGTACGAATCGTATTCACACAAAGACGATCTGTCTCGGTTTGACTGATGGCTTCATTCATCATTTATGTCTCCTTTTCGTTGGGTAAAATCCATTTCAGTTCAATAGCTACCGTTACAAGAGAACTGAGTCGCTTTAAAAAAAAGATTCGGACGCCAATGCTCATTGACGTCCGAAATCACGATGTTCGTGTTCATTGTTTACACTTATTTTATATAGGATGCAAGGTTCTTTTATATGGATCAAAGGGCTCTCATATATTCAGGCTTCAACGGAATTTTCCCTTTGATCGCATCATCAATTTGAGCCAGTACACGATCCTGATCATGGGGCAGCCGAGCACGAATAGGTAAATAATTGGATGCATGATTGGCATGAAACAGACCATCGGTTAAATGAGTGTTTGCAATCATCGTTCTTAATTCTTTCAGCATTTCAATGGGTTCGATCATTTGAAATGCACCATTTGCATAGTCATCGTACATGGGGGTGCCAGGAACTAACATCAAACTCAATGCGCCCACATAATCTGGATCCATTGCTGAAAGGGTCATTCCTGTTTTTTCAGCATGAAATTGAGATCGTTGACGCCCGGCCAGCCCCAATAACACCGTTACTGAAAGCTTAATGCCTGCTTTTTTGGCTTTCACAGATTCTTCGATCATATATGCAGAATCCCCTTTTTTATGAACCTTTTTGAGGGTTTCATCATCACCGGATTCCAGCCCCAAATAGGCAATTGTCAACCCCAGTTGTTTAAGTTCCTTGAGTTCATCCAATGATTTCATTGACAGGCTTTTGGCATTGGCATATACGCCCACACGCTCAATCCAGGGCAATTGTTTTTGAATTTCTTTCAAAATAAACACAAGCCGCTTCTGAGGGATAATCATTCCGTCACCGTCGCAAATAAAAAGACGTCGATGAAATCGAAACTGTTTTGATGCATACGCAATATCTTTTAAAATAATATCATCGGATTTAATTTTAAACCGGACACCTTTGTATGCAGCACAAAACGTACATTTATTGTGAGAACAGCCCACCGTTGCCTGCAATAAGATACTGTTGGCCTCGCTCGGTGGACGAATCATATTTCCTTCATAATGCATTGAATCACCTTTTAATTTGTTTTTTTTATCAAGTCGCCTTTATTTTTCATTGAAAGTTGTGCATCATTAATCATAAATTTGAATTAATTGTCAATCATGATTCGCTCAGGTTGATCGTCTTTATCCCTTGTGAAATTT
>PEAL01000632.1 GCA_002753725.1 Deltaproteobacteria bacterium | reverse complement strand
GTGCTTTTTTTGCACCACTTCCCATCATGGCTCTTGGAATTTTTGTTGCCCTTGTTCAGGCATTTGTTTTCTTTCTGCTTGCGGTTATGTACTTTACCGGAGCCATGGAACACGCACACTGATTTTTTGAAGTTTAAATCGTTAGAATTAAAGCAGTAAGTTATGACTCTCCACTCAAGAGTGAATCAGCATTGTGCTGATGGTATATAAATTGCGGGTTTTTGGAAGAAGCCGCAGAGTTATTAATTTTTATTTTATTTTTTAAGGTAAAAAGGAGAAAAAAATGGATTTTTTTACCGCATGTGTATGGGCAGCAGGTATTGCAATTGGAATCGCAGCATTTGGTTGTGGTATTGGTCAGGGAATGGGTGTTAACGGTGCTGTTCAGGGTATTGCAAGAAACCCCGAATCATCAGGTAAAGTTACTGTAACCCTTCTTATCGGTCTTGCCATGATTGAGTCTCTGTGTATTTATGCACTTGTTGTTGCCTTGATTCTTATCTATGCACATCCCCAGGCAGCAGAGATTATCAAAACTGTAGTTGCTCACTGATATAGATAAAAAACTTGTCCACATATCTGATTGACATTTTGATCAGTGATCTTTTCTTGTATGAGATAGATTTTTTTTTTTTTTTTTCGAGATAGAGAGCATTAAAGGAGCTTTCAGCCAATGTGGGTTGAAAGCTCCTTTTTTTATCCTGTTTGAGTGGAGGTCAAATTGTCTGTTTGGGGAGGTCAAACTGTCTGTTATGGAAAAGTCCACCCGTAAGGGCGATGGGTTTGATACCGTTAAATTATAAAATCGTCATAACTTGTGTTGTTAAGTACCTCTGCTTTATCATCTGTAACGCAAATCATATTTTCAAGTCGGATCCCACCCCATTCAGGTATATAAATTCCAGGTTCCACAGTCACTACCATTCCTGCCTCAAGCAAGGTATCATCAAATTTTGACAATCTTGGTGATTCATGGATTGCAATTCCGACTCCATGTCCAAGGGAGTGTCCAAATCTTCCAGTAAATTTTGAATTATCAATATGCTCTCGTGCTACTCTGTCTATTTCACTGCATTTAATTCCAGGTTTTATAGCTTCAACAGCAAATTTCTGGGCATGAAAAAGAGTATCATAAGCTTCCTTGAATGTGCTGTCAGGCCTTCCCATTACAAGGGTTCTTGTTGTGTCACTGCAATATCCTTTTAACTTAGCTCCAAAATCAAACAGCAAAGGCTCATTTCTGTTAAATTTTCTGTCTCCCGGGATTGCGTGGGGCAGTGCACAATTTTTTCCTGATGCCACAATTGTTGGGAAAGATAGGCAATCTGCTCCATTTTCACGAATCATTTTTTCCAGAAGCCATGCAGCCTCTTTTTCAGTCATATCTTCATGAATAATGGTACGTAATTTAAGAAAAGCTTGTTCACTAATGGCAAGACTTTTCTTGATTGCTTCAATTTCATTGTTATCTTTTTTGATCCTCAAGGTTTTCAGAAATTTGTCAGCAGAGGAGGTTATTATTTCAGGAGACTCTTCTTTGAGTTTGGTCTTGATTTTGTCATAAATCTCAACTGTCAATCTGGATGTCTCCAAACCAACTTTTCTGGAGTTGACAGATTTAAGTATTAAAGGCAGTTCCTTTGAAATGTTTTCTTTATAGCAAGAAACATTAAAAAGGGTTGCTTCCTGGGATGCCTGGGTATCATACCTTGAGTCTGTGGCAAGCAGCAGATCTGTTGATGTTATTATAAGAACACCTGCGCTTTCATCATAATTTCCATCTGAGCCTGTAAAGCCACTGAGATACCTTCTGTTTTCATCAGAAAAAATTATGACGGTATCCGTATCAGCTTGTTGCATCTCTCTTCTTAAGTTTTCAATTCTCGTTTCAAGGTCAATATTTTTCAATCTTGTGATTCCTTTCATTTTTTTTAAGCCAACATGTTTTTTTAAAAGAGTAGTATCCACTTTTATCGTGGCTGTCGTAATAGATGACATTGTGTCGAGACAGGAACTTATCACATTATTTTGTTGTGGTTGCATTTGCTATGTGTGTTATAGTAAATATTCAGAAATACAGCGAAAACCTATAATGTTTGATGTATGTCCTGTTTGGTATAAAGTTCTTGAGTCAATGCTGTTATTGTCATTTGCATTCCATGCGCATCCTTTTGTAATATGGAATGATTTTTCAACATTGTCGGAGTATGGATTGGGCACAGTGTCGCATGTCCACTCCATTACATTACCTAAAAGATCGACAATATTGAGAGGATTACAGTATTTTTCATATTTGTCAACTGGTGTGGTTTCTCCAACGGAAGAGCTTTCAATATTGCATGCATTTTTTTCCCATTGGTTGCCCCAGGGATATCGAAAAGAGAGATCTGTTCTGGCTGCTGCTTCCCATTCTGCTTCTGTCGGCAGGCGCCTGCCAATCCAGGATGAAAATGCCAAGGCGTCTTCAACACTTATCTGTACAACCGGATGATTCCTTTTATTATGAAGAGAGCTGCCAGGCCCTTCTGGTTGATACCAGCATGCATTTTTTACACTTGTGCTACCTGAACCCTGCTGCCATGTGGAGTGAGTTTTTCCTTTTCGGAATCGACCATAAACAACATTGCCAACTCCTTTTTTTCTGCAGTAGTAACATAACCGG
>PEAL01000631.1 GCA_002753725.1 Deltaproteobacteria bacterium | reverse complement strand
TGCGTGGGATAGTTGACAGAAATATCGCTCCAATCAGAGTGAAACTTGAGCAACTTTTACGAGAAGTTGGACACCCAATGGCTCACAGGAGACAAAAATATTATTAACATAACATCGATACAATAATATTATCGTCCAACTTTGGTTTTTCATGGCATGTTTTTTGCCCTTTTATAAACTACCACTGCTCGTTCCCAGGAATGCATTTTATCCTGAATTTCTCACAACAGAGGTTTGAAGGTTTATTGTGAAAAATTCTGACTAATCATTGTCTCCATTTTTTCTATTTCAACCAGAATATCACCAGGAGTCACTTTATCCCCTGCTTTTGCATTAACCGCTTTAACGATGCCATCAAATGGTGCAACAAGCGTTGTTTCCATTTTCATTGCTGATACCACAATGACTTTTTGTCCTTTTGTCACATGATCACCAATAGCAACAAACGTATCAATAACTACTGCTGGCATGGGTGGAGTAATATTGTTTGGTAAATCCCCCCCCTGATTTTTTCTTTGATGTCTGCTTTGCCAATATATCTTCATCTTGAATATGATATACATGCCCATTGATTTGAATAAGTTTTCCATCATCCTGTTTTGACACATAAGCGCTAACGTTATTTGTTAATTTACCATTATCAATGATAAGTTGCATATGATTGGGTGATAGTCTATGGGAAGTAAGGGAAACCATTTTTCCATCAATGGATAAACGCAACTGGTTATCATTTATATCGTCAATTTGTATGACATATTTTTTTTCATTAAAAATGAGTGTATAGTCCATTTTAAATTATCTCCTCGCATTCATTACTTTGTCAATACCAGCGCAAAGGCGTAAAAAAGTCTATAAACGCCAATTCTTTAACGTTTCCCATGGGGATGGTATACCTTTCTGTATTGAAAAATTACCATCCAACGAAATTGAATTATTGATTAATTCATCAGCAATATAAGCCAGACAAGCTAATTCAGCATCAGGATATTGAGGTTTCCATTGATTAAAATGGGACTCAATAAAATTGGTATATGTTTTGCCTGATCGAAATGGCTCTGATTGAAGAATATCAATCATAAATGATATAGGCGTTTTGATTCCTATAATTGTGTAATTGGATAACGCATGAATCATTTTTTGAATCGCTAAATCTCTGGATTCAGCATGTACAACCAACTTTGAAATAATTGGATCGTATTCTACAGGCACGTCAAAGCCGCTATATACACCACAATCATTTCGGATTCCAGGCCCTGTTGGTTCTTTCATAAAAGTAATCGTACCAGGTGATGGAAAGAATCCATTTTCAGGGTCTTCACCATAGATTCTACATTCAATGGCATGGCCTCTTCCGATTATATCGGATTGTTTCAGTGTAAGTGGTTTTCCGGCAGCAATGAGAATCTGCCATCGCACAATATCTAATCCAGTTATCATTTCAGTAATAGGATGTTCTACTTGTAATCGGGTATTGACTTCCAAAAAATAAAATTGATTGTCAGTATCCAGAAGAAATTCAACTGTTCCTGCATTAACATATCCTGCAGTTTTAGCGGCTAACACAGCAGCTTCTCCCATTTTTTGCCTTAATTCCGAATTTAATACCGGAGAAGGTGTTTCTTCAATTATTTTTTGATGTCTTCTTTGTATAGAACATTCACGTTCTAAAAGATGAATAGTATGGCCATTGGAATCTGCCAATATTTGAACCTCAACATGTCTTGGACGATCAATAAATTTCTCAATGTAAATTGCACCATTTCCAAAAGCAGTCGCAGCCTCACGCGATGCAGTTTCACATGCGGCTGGCAAATCATTTTCTGATTGAACTACTCTCATGCCTTTGCCCCCACCGCCTGCTGCTGCTTTAATTAATACAGGGTATCCACATTCTTTTGCAGCCTGTGTAAGTTTATCAATGTTTGATTCAGTTGTTTGTAAACCAGGTATAACTGGCACGCCACTTTTTATCATCATCTGACGAGCAATTGTTTTATCGCCTAAGTTTTTAATCACTTCTGGAGAGGGGCCAATAAAAACAATACCCGCATTTTTACAGGCATCAGCAAATTCTGCATTTTCTGCTAAAAAGCCATAGCCAGGATGAATGGCCTCTGCTTGTGAGGTTTTTGCAGCATCAATCATTCGGTCAATATTTAAATAGCTTTCACGAGGTGAGGAGGCACCAATAAATACTGATTCATCCGCCAAATATCGATGTGCTGATTTTTCATCAGCTTCTGAATACACACTAACAGTTGCGATCCCCATTTCACGACATGTTCTCATGATTCGAAGCGCTATTTCTCCTCGATTAGCAATTAAAATTTTTTTAAACATTGTCTTTGATCTCCTTATTGATCATTACATTCTGAACAATCCATAGCCATATTCATTATTTCGAAGGGGTGCATTTAATGCGGCTGAAATAGCAAGCCCTAAAGTATCTCTTGTTTTTGCAGGATCAAGAATACCATCATCCCATAAATTAGCCGTGCTATAATAAGCATTACCTTCTTTTTCCGCAGTTTGTTCAATGGGGTCTTTTAGAAATTTTTCTTCATCTGGCGTTAATGGGGATCGCAACTGTTAGTGTGTATTCAGAAGCTGATGAAAAATCAGCACATCGATATTTGGCGGATGAATCAGTATTTATTGGTGCCTCCTCA
>PEAL01000630.1 GCA_002753725.1 Deltaproteobacteria bacterium | reverse complement strand
TTATTGCTCTTTCACAGATATTGTTGTCAATAGGTGCGTCTGCTTTTTGTAAAAATCGCGTTAATTTCTCCCAGTGCTTGAGCGTATATGATATTGCTTTGCCCAGAGTTGAGTTTGGTTCTACCTTTTTTTCATCAATTTGACTATTTAACCATTTATAAAAGTCATCCATGATTGCTCCACTATTATCCTGATGATATTTCAACCTTTCTTCAGGAGACATATTGCAATCTTTTGTAACTGCTTCATTTTTATAAATTTCTCCAAACACTTCTACTATAACATACTGACATTCATTTGGATAGTCATCTAATATGTCAACAAAATTTCGACGTGCGTGTGCATTACAGTTGCATGCGATCACTTCCATATTTTTTGGAATGTTACCGGATTTGGCATCACTCATTAATATCGGCGGATCTCTATTCTCTTCACGAAATGATAGAATATCTTCTGCATTTTCACCAGCATGCTGTCGGCCTGTAAAAAACAGTCCAATTTTTTTATCTCCAACAACACATATTATTCCGGTTGTGAAGATTCCTGTTCTTCCTTTGACGCCGGCCTCTTTTTCTTTATCTATTTCTTTCATCACCTCCAATATTTTTCCTGTTGTATCGTCATTATGTATGACTTCTCCCTGGGCTGCTATTTGTTTCAGTTTTGTAAAAACTGGATGGATTGCATCGGCTGCTTCTTCTATTTTATCCCACTGACTGGATATTGGCATCGGAACTCCCAAGTTTTCCTGAAGTTTTTCAATTCGGTTCAGCGGAACACCATAACCATATTTTAATACAATCATTACAGATTTAGCGGTCTCATCATAATATCTTCTCACATAGGGATCTCCTTGTAAATTATTGGGCAATTCTGCTTCAAATATAGTGCCGCATAGATTGCATCTCAGTTTTTCCGTTTTATATATTTCGGCATTGATTGGTGGATTGCCTTTGATATATACAAATACGCCAGGAGATAACTTATAAACTTTTCCATTAGGGCATTCAGGGCATAGATCACCATTTTTTAAAGTTGGATGCGGTATTTCGATGATATCTGCACCAGTGAATTGGTCGATACCATTTTTTCCATGCCCATTTTTAGATTCTTTCTTTTCGTCATTATCTGCTGATGAAGAATCTGATTCCTTCTTTTCTTCTTCTCCTGTTTTATCTCCAATATTTGGAATATCTGATTCTGAGGTGTTTTCTGAATTGTTATTATTCTGTGGATTATTTTCATTGTTATCAAGACCACGATCATTATCATTATTATCACTCTCACTATTACTATCGTTAATGATATCTTTAGTTTTTTCGCTTTTAATTCCAAAAAGCTGCTTAAGTAATCGTTTAAGCTGGACATTCTTTATTTCCAACTGACCACAAATAAATTTATGTGTTTCAATCATATTGATAATAATCCTGGCGTCATCTTCTGAAAGACCTTCTTTTACTCGCTGGATTATCTTTTCTAACTCTTCATTGGTAACTTCAATTACTTGTGGAGTTTGCTTCTTTTTCATATTTTTCTACTATTCACACAATTTTTTTTGAAAATTTGATATCAGTGGATAACCATATACAGATTTAATTGAACGATTGACTTTATTCGTTTGATCGTTCTTTCCCCTTCCTGTCGTTTTTCCTAAATAGATCCAATTAGCTGCTTGATAGGATGTTCCTATAAATTTTTCAGTGTCAACAAATGTTTCAAGAAAATAAACTGGATGATTGTACAACGAACTCCAATCATCGGATATTCTTTTTGCCATTTGACTTAGCAAATAACTGGCCAAAAACTTTACATCAACCCATGGAAGTATCAAAAATCTTGAATTATAAGCAATTAAATGAATATTTGATTTGCGCTTGTCGGCATTCCAGCCAATAAATTTATCCCTGCATCCAATATGTCTGGGAGCAGATGACCATGTAAAACAAGCAATAGGACGCTCATTAGCAAGTACTAAATATTTTAAATGTTCGCCAACAGGTTGGCAATAAGTCAGATAATGAAACTGTTCTATAAGGCTATTACAAAGGATTTCTTTATCGGTACGCCTGACTTGATAAATAGAGATAGGCTTGATTTCAGATAGTTTTCCTGAAACAGGCATCAGATCAATATTGATATGTGCAGGCTTTTTTCGATTTGCCAAATAGTTAATCGGTGAGGATCTTTTAGGTGGTAGTTGAATATGGCCAGCTCTATGAAGTTCCAACATAAAACTTCGACATACCATATCTCGCAAAGCACCATTCGGTTGAATCCACCCCCATAGTTGGCAAAGTTTCTTTGACAGTGCCCATCGACTATCTTTTGGGTTTTGTCTAATCAATTGATTGATAACATCAATGTCTTTTTGGGAATAATTTTTTCCCCTGTATCTAAAAATATACTTCATAAACAAGAAATATAGTGCAGTTTTAGAAGAACGCAAGTGGGTAATAAAAAAAAATAAAAAAAATATTCAAGCAGGCTTACCGAAGGGACACGATTATTGCACTTAATTTATTTGAAAGGAAATGGGGTCACATCTTGATTATTGCACTTAGGAATGCTCGAAAAATAAGTTCCCCATTTAAAAATTCACATTATCGGTTAACGAACGTAGAGACAAGGCATGCCTTGTCTCTACAGAACATAACCGCATACGTAATTAAAAAATGGGGAA
>PEAL01000629.1 GCA_002753725.1 Deltaproteobacteria bacterium | reverse complement strand
GTCCCCAACGCTGTCATATCCATTGCCGTGCTGGATATTGGAAAGAGCTCTCCTGAATTGCTTGAGGTGATATCGAGGTTTCTTGCCGGGCCCCTTGCCATTGACATTTTGTCCCTTCCCGACACATCGGGTAGCATGTCTCCGGATCAAGTCCATGACCGTATTTCAGCCATTGTAAAAACACTGAACGCTTCTTCTTCGGCCACACGTATCAGTGTGCACTGCCACAATGACCTCGGCATGGCATCGGCCAATACATTGATGGGGGTGAGGGCCGGTGCCACAGTGGTGGAGGTATCAGCACTGGGCATTGGTGAGCGAAACGGTATTGCCGATCTTTTTACGGTGGGGCGATTTCTCCACGAGCAGGGATTTGTAACCCATCTTATGATGGATGACCTCGAAATGTTCAGCGCCTATTATCAGTATGTTAGTGACATTTGTAAGGCCCAAACCGGAGAGCCTCTATTACATTATGGCACACCGTTTTTTGGAGATGCTGCCAGAACCCATGTGGCCGGTACTCATGCTGCAAAGGGCTTTGGCCTCTTCCGGGATGAGGAGTACTATATCAATGTCCTGTGTGGCCAGGGGCTTGTACGTAGGTATTTGGATTCAAAAGAGATCGTATATGACCCCGAGAAGGTAAAGCTTATTACAGATACAATCAAAACACAAAGTGCTGCACTTGGTCGAGCCCTTGCCAAGGAGGAGATACTGGAAATTGTCAATGGTTAGAGCCTGTTTAAAAATTATCAGGTCTGATATGGATGTTATTCAAAACCATTCTTTTCAATTAATGTTATCGAGCGAGCCAACGTATCTGGTGTGTTGACATTGAAAAAGGAGAGGCGTTCCGGGTCTACCGTGTTTATCTGCTCACTCGTGATCTCTTTGACATTTACGTGTTTGAAAAATTCGAAAATTCGATAGTTCTTCTTGGCCAATTGTGCTTCGATAAAGGAGAGGCATCGTTTTGAATAGACGGCGCAAAGCGGTTCGTAGTAGCCTTCATGATGGGGAATTACGATATCCTTTTCCAGTTCTATGGCACCAAGCAGCAACTTGATGACTGCCGATTGAAGAAAGGGGGCATCACAAGGTACCACAAAAGCAAAATCATTCGTTGAATGATAGAGTCCGGAATGAATTCCGGTTAATGAACATCGATCTTGATAGATATCTGTGACGATACGCACTGGATAGCCCCAATAATCCTGGGGATTTCGGGTGACAAGCACAATTTCATCAAAGAGTTCTTGTAGGGTATGGATAAGCCGATTCAAAATGGTCGTGTTTCCGATTTTTAAAAAGGCTTTATTGTCGCCACCCATACGGGAATTCAATCCACCGGCAACAATGACTGCGCTGCACGTTATGTTTTGAATATTCATAACTATTATCCACCTAACCTGGACAAGCCAGAATCAAATAGGGTCTCTGATTCTCTTGCCAAAATAACACGAAAATCAGAGATAAGAATCTAATATCGATTGTTTACTGGACCATTTGCGTTGGTGATGGCCGGACTTTCCTTATCGCAAAACCATAAAAATCAGAAGGCCTTTCGGGTCATTGTGGCGCCAACTTTTACCGTGGAAATAGATACATATTTCTATATTCGGGGGTGGCTGAATTGCAGCCATGCCCGTTTACCGTGAAAATGTATCTCATTTTTATGGTTGGGGGGGATTGATACACCATCATGCCCGTTTAATGTGAGATAAGTTCTGGCAGACAAAAAGAGAAGTCATAATTACTGCCTTCACGACAGGTTGAACAGATGATGTTGGTCACTAATTTTTCACATTTTATTCCCTTTTCTCGCTCGAACTCAATGCCCAGAACACCACCGCACCGTTCGCAAGATTTTGGTAGGACAAGGAATATGGGAATAATGGCATCCACGCCCTTGCAACAATTAATTTCCATCTCTTTTAATTCATACTCTGCAATCTTAGCGTCTTTCAACTCTTGGAGATAGTGCTTAAATAGCTCTATTGTTATCTGTGCCCTTTTTTTTGCCAATGTTTTTCCGGACATCGTAAACATGTTGGTTTCAAGGCAGGCAGCATAGGTTAACTCCTTGCTCATCCGTTTCAAAATACTGTTTTGGTTGGCCATTCCCCGCAATACGGATTTTTCAAAAAAATTGGCAAAGCCCATATAACCGAATTTAACGATAAAATCGGCATCATGAACAATTTTAGTATGGATGCTTTTTTCTTTTTTTTCATTGTATAAGGCCAGAAGACTCTCGATTACAATGTCTTTGAGGGTTGTGGTACATCCAGCTTCATCAAGGAGAATTGCCGCAATCTCCGCAGAGGTTTTTTCCTCTGGTTTATCCCCGTCGTGGTATCTCCCATTTTCAAATTTCCCACAATCATGGAACAATGCTGTCACAACGGGCAGCAACGGGTCAACCGATTCATCATAGGCTATTTTCATGGCCATGGAGCTGACATAAACGGTATGTTCCCAAAGGAAGCTGTCGGGTTCGGTTCTTGAATCATACATTGCTTCCGAACGCTCAATGAGGTTTTTTAGTCGCGCTATTAAATTGGGGAATGTTCCATTCACCAATTCATATATATTATTTTTTTGAACCATAAACAGCCCTGATCCTTGAATCGGCTTATAATCCAGTAATAACAGGGGGGTTCCGTGGGGGCATTCT
>PEAL01000628.1 GCA_002753725.1 Deltaproteobacteria bacterium | reverse complement strand
AAAGTTTCCACCGCAGAACATCGTTTATTGGCGTATAAAGAAAAAAAAGGAATTTTTACAGATTTTTCAAGTGATGTTGAAAAAATTACGGCTCAAAAATTGGCCCAGCTGAATACACAGGTTATTGACGCTGAAGCCCACCGTGTTGAAGCGGAAACACGCTACAGGCAAGCATTGGACTTACAAAAAACCCCGGATATGTTAGATTCTATTCCAGAGGTGCTTAGAAATGAGTTGATCCGCGAGATCAAACAGATGGAAGTCAATCTCTACAAGCGAATATCTGAATTATCTAAAAAGTATGGCCAAAACCATCCTAAAATGATTGCTGTGCAATCTGAAATTGACTCGCTAAAAGAACGGAAATTAAAAGAAATTCAAAGGGTCATCAATTCTCTGCGAAATGAATATCAGGTAGCATTGGCCAAAGAAAAATCATTAATTACGGCACTTTCCAAACAGAAAAAAGAAAGCCTTGATCTCAACCAGAAATCCATTGAATACAATGTGCTTCGACGTGAGGCTGAAAGCGCGCGACATATGTACGAATTATTGATCAAGCGCTTTAAAGAAACATCTCTGACTGAGGATATGAAAACCGGAAATATTCGTATTGTCGATGCAGCTGAAGTCCCGAAATATCCCATCCGACCCAGGACAAAATTGAACCTTTTTCTGGCTGTTTCTTTGGGGCTTTTCATGGGAATGGCCCTGGCTTTTGCGTTTGAATACCTGGACAATACATTAAAATCACCGGAAGACATACGAGAATATTTAAAAATTCCTTATTTGGGTCCTGTTCCAACGTTCGATCTTGACCGAGAAAATGTTGAAAAACCAGAACTGATTACCCACTATTCCCCAAAATCAACAGCCAGTGAATCCTACAGGGGCATCAGAACAAGTCTTCTGTTTTCATCAGCAGACAAAGTTCCCAAAATTATACTGGTAACCAGTGCCGGCCCCAGTGAAGGAAAAACATTAACCTCAACCAACCTTGCCATTACAATGTCACAGGCGGGCAGTCGGGTTATCATTGTTGATTGCGATATGCGAAAACCCAAAGTGCATAAAATGTTCAATCTCAGTCGAGATATGGGGATGTCCAGTGTTTTGGTCAGTGATGATTTAGAAACGATTTTAAACACTGTCATTCTTCCATCTGGTATTCCCAATCTGGATGTTATCCCATGTGGCCCTATTCCACCGAACCCTTCAGAAATTATTGGTTCCCAAAAGATGAAGCGTATCATGGAAGCATTGAGTAATAAATACGACCGTATTATTGTTGACTCTCCCCCCATTACTGCTGTTACAGACTCTACTGTTCTGGCTAAATTTGTCGATGGTGTCATGCTGGTTGTTCATGCGGGCGTCACACCGAAGCAAGTTGTCAAAACAGGCCTGGAACAAGTTCGAAGTGTTGATGCCAACATTTTGGGAGCTGTTCTCAATGATGTGGACACTGGAAAAGAAAGTTACTACTATTATCAATATTATTACTATTATTATGGCGAAGATGGTGACAGAAAGCAAAAGAGTCAAAGAAAAAAACGTTCTTCAAAACGTTACGGCTAAATTCAGACGATTGAATGCCATCAAAATATGATAGATATTCATTGCCATATTTTACCAGCTATTGATGATGGCCCTCAGGATGTTAATGATAGCATCGCAATGTTGCGGTGTGCAGAACAAGATGGTATTCAATCCATTATTGCAACACCCCATGCATTGAATGGTGTCTATCACGTATCCCCTGAAATGGTTGAGCAATCCCTTGATTCTTTGCGTAATGAAATAGAAAGAACTAAAGTTTCTGTTACAGTGCTTCCAGGAATGGAAGTCCATATTTGCAAAAATATTCAAGATAAAATTTTGGACAAACAGGCGATCACGCTGAACGCTTCGCGCTATGTGTTGATTGAATTACCAGGACAGTTTATACCGCCACAATTCAAAGACGTTATTTTTCAATTGAAATTAAAGGGATATTATCCTATTCTGGCACACCCTGAAAGAAATTTTGTGGTGCAAAAAAATCCAGAGATTATCTATGATTTTATTGAATGGGGAGTTTATATTCAACTGACAGCAGCAAGTGTTACTGGTTTTTTTGGTATCCGGATTAAAAATCTTTGTAAAACAATGTTGCAAAATCGTCAGGTTCATTTTTTGGCTTCAGATGCACATTCTCCTGACATGAGGCCACCCGTTTTATCCGAAGCTTTTCATAGAGCTGCCACCATTCTTAAGGATAAAAATGAAGCCAGAGCGCTGATCGACACAAATCCCCAAAAAATTATCGATGATGCCCCCATTGATATTTGCGAACCCAGGCGTAAAAAAAAATTTTTTGATTTTTTTAGAAATCGTTAAGGAACTACGGAAAGGAAGAACATGGAAGAAAAAGAATATCCGATTGTTTTGATAGACACAACATTGGGCCATATTAAAGTTGAACTGTGGGAACATCGGGCACCGATTACCGTCAAAAATTTTTTAAAATATGTTAGTGAATCATATTATGATGGTACCATCTTCCATCGTGTTATTGATAATTTTATGATTCAAGGCGGTGGTCTGACACCGGATATGCGACAAAAGCAAAGCGGGCTGCATGCATCGATTAAAAATGAAGCAGATGCAGGCCTTTCAAACGAACGTGGAACCATTGCAATG
>PEAL01000627.1 GCA_002753725.1 Deltaproteobacteria bacterium | reverse complement strand
CAATAGGGGAGGAAGTGTTGCTGCTAACACATTATACTATCCTGTATATATATTTGTTGATCCTTTTGGCCGATTATGGGTGGCTGATCAAGCTAACCACCGTGTTCTACGTTTTGATAATGCTTCGGAAAAAACAAGTGGGGCAAATGCAGACGGCGTTTTGGGGCAACCGGACTTTGTAAGCAATTCTTTGGGTACGACTCAAAATAGAATGAATGCAGCCAGATCCGTATGGATTGATCCTGCTGGAAATTTGTGGGTCGTAGACTATGGAAATCATCGCGTATTACGTTTTAATAATGCAGATCAGAAGTCCAATGGTGCAAATGCGGATGGTGTTTTGGGGCAGTCGGATTATACATCTAATACGACTGGAACGACTCAGAGCACAATGAACATACCATGCGCTGTATTTGGAAATAATAATGGTAATTTATTTGTTGTAGATTACGGAAATGGTCGAGTCCTTCGTTTTGACAATGCTGTTTTGAAAACCAATGGGGCCAATGCAGATGGTGTACTCGGTCAGTCAGATTTTACATCTAATGGCTATGCAACAACTTCTACTGGAATGACCGGGCCTGAAAATGTTGCTTTGGATAGTACCGGACATTTGTACATTTCCAGTAGTGCAAACAAACGAATTATCATATTTAATGATGCAATCAATAAAAACAATGGTGCAGCAGCAGATTATGTTTTAGGGCAACCTGACTTTACAAGTAATATAGTTAATAATGGCGGTCTTTCAGAGAGATCATTAAATTCTGTATATGGTTTATTTTTTGATACACTTAATAATCATTTGTGGGTAGCGGACTATATAAATAATCGTGTGTTGCGCTATAGCATAATGCAAAAAACTGCGCCAGTCATGAGCCTGATCAGTGATTTTACTATGGACGAAGATGCTGTATATAGTTCAATCAGCTTTACGGTAACAGACATTAATGAACAGGCGCTGACCATTACTTATCAATCATCAGATACCAGTCTGATCAGCGCGAGCAGTATAATATTTAGCGGAGATCAGGTGTCAACGAATGGTGTGGATTATACTGTTTCAGCCACAGCCATTGCAAGCACAGTGACATTGACCATTACACCGGAAATCAATCAATCGGGCAATGTATCCATTACAGTGACTGTCACAGATCCCAATGGTATGACGGCTGTGCAATCCTTTGCGCTGACCGTGAATTCAGTGAATGATATTCCACTCATGTCAGGTATAAGTTCACAGAGTTTGAATGAAGGCACATCGGTTGATATCACAATGACTGTTTCAGATGCCGACGGTGATTCTCTGGCGATTACAATTGTTTCAGCCGATCAAAGCCTGATTTCCGATGGCGACATTCTGGTCTCCAATGATGGCAGCAATTATACCATAACGGTTACGCCACTGGTGAATCAATCTGGCAGCACGGATATTACCATTTCAGTCAGCGATGGCACTGACTTAACCAGTATGACGTTTACGATAACTGTCAATGAAGTTTATTATGTGATTGCCGGTCATGTGTCCCATTATACCGATATTGCGGGCAGTGATCTACAAGGCGTAACCATGACATTATCAGGTACGCATTCATACAGCATGGTAACGGATGCCTTAGGTTATTACACGTTTACGACCATAAGACCCGGCGATTATACGCTGACAGCATCAAAATCAGACGATATCAGCCTGGAAATTGATGATGCCATAAAAATACTGAAAGCAAGAGTCAGAAAAATCAGCCTGACCTGTCTTGAACAAATTGCAGCAGATGCCTATAACGATGGCTATTTGGGTGCATATGATGCCGCAAGAGTCGCAGTATATGTGTCGGGTTTAGATAGTTGCTTAAATGATACCTGTACATTCTGGCAATTTGTCCCGGAAAATATCACCAGTTGTGAAACCTGGCCGTTGATTGAATTTGAAAGTGTCAGGCGCTATACCGATCTGACAGGTGATGCATTAAATCAGGATTTTATTGGGATTGGGTGTGGGAATGTTTCCGAGTAAATATGGCGGAAAATAGTTGAAAATATAGAGATATGGTTTGATAATAAAATCAAAACAGGTGAACAATGGAATCCTGCAATTTCAGATGCCATTCAGACGTCTCATATGATAATTTGTTTAATTTCAAAGCATTATTTAAATTCAGATTTTATTCGAACCAGAGAAATTCCCGGGATCGATCAGGTGTATGAGGCTTTTAATAAAGGAGTTCAAAATGACATTTAAACCGCCCAAACGAATCTTTGAAGATACAGGATATGTTGACCCTGAAAAAGCTTATCATGTTCATATTGAAAATGTGGTTAATCGCCATAACCAGGATTTGAAAACGATGGTGGATCATGGCCGCTATTTCTCAATATTTGCGCCCAGGCAAAGTGGTAAAACAACCTTTTTTAGGGCATTTGCAAAGGAATTGGAATCAAATACGAATTATATTTTTATTCTCATGAGTTTTGAATACTGTAAAAATAACGATACAGAGACTTTTTACACATATATCCAAAAAAAAATATACACTCAGTTGTTAAACAGATTAAAAAGCGTTAATTGCCAGGATTTGAAGATTGTCCAAAATTTTGTCAAAACGCATCACCTCACAAATTGCGCTGACTTCTATTCTCTTTTTGAAGAATTGAACAGAATAATAAAAAAAAAAAAGATTGTCATTTTTAT
>PEAL01000626.1 GCA_002753725.1 Deltaproteobacteria bacterium | reverse complement strand
TCCACCCAAGGGACTTCAAATGGGAAAGTTATTTAATTGTGATTCTTAAGCTAAAATCTAAAAATAATAATTAATATCCACTGTCAACCGATGTTCATCTTTAAAAAACCAAAGCAAGCTTTGGTCATCTTGACTATCAAAAAAGGCAAAGGATGTAATGATCTGAAAGTTATCAGTGACATCTCTGGTTAATCTTAATTGATGAAAAGCATTTGATTCCTGAATGTGATAATAAAACAAATATTCTGTATTAACGGTCTGATTAAAAAAATTTTTTGTAATGATACAATATAAAGTTGTACTGTTTTTTTTATCAAAGGGCAGACCTTTCATATTTCCATTGATATGGCGATGTGCGAGTTCAACCGAAACCTGATATCTGTCGTTGGCATTATATTCCGTGCCAACACTCACATCCATAAGATTTTTTTGTTCTGGAAAAACCCAATCGCTGAAATTCAATCCCTGCAGGGAATAATTTCTTTTATACGCTGCCTCAATCTTAAACAGGAAGCTATCCTTAACATGGCTGGCAGCCATGCCGATCATTTCATATGCATGATATTTTTTTTGAAGCCTGGGTTTTCTTGAAAAAAAATCAATACCTGAAAATTGATAAATACCTGTATTGGAAAAAAATCGTCCGGTCATCAGGGAAACATCGGTTTTTCCGAATGTTTTTTCCCATCGGGAACCATATTCAATATCAGCGTTTTCCGGTTTTATTTCTTCCATGATAAACAGCCCCTGAAAGGGTATATAATATCTTGTGCCCTCATCGGGTTCTTTATCTGTCAAAGGTTTTGGAGCGATGAAAAAAAAATAACGGCCAAAATCTGTATAAACTGTTGACGATAGCATTGTCTGACCAAATCTGGAATCTTCGAGTCGGATAAAAATAAAATCAGAGGTATCCCTGGGCGAGACAACATCTGTGATGATCCCAGTATCAGCTTTTCCCCAGATAACAATCTGTTTTCCCAATTTAATACTGAAATTTTCAAATCCCAGTTGGAGATAAAGCTCTCTTAAGCTTGACTCGGTCAGCAGGTCTTTTTTTTGAGCCTCAGCCCTGTGATCATTCTCAAACATGACTCTGAGCCGGGCATCACATTGAAGAAAAAGCGTATCATGTAAAAGGGTTTGAAGTTCTTGTCGGATATACGTATTATTTGTAATCGCATCCGGTTTAAGATTCAGTCCAAAAGAAAACTCATGGCCCAGTGTAAATCTTGAATCTTTTAAAAAAATGCGTTGAAACAGTGAGGGATTTTCTTTCTCTTGATTCCTAAGCACGTCATCCTCTATCCATGAAGACGCCTCAGACTCAAAAAGGGTGGTTTCTTCCTGATCAAAAAGCGTATCATCTGAATCAAATGAGCTGCTTGCATGAAGGACTGATATGCAGTAATTGAAAGATAAAGAAAGTACGAATACAAAAAAAAGGAGTTTATCACGATATGTGCTGATCTTCTGTACGCACTTTAGCATGGATATAAACCTCTATCTATAATCGATTTAACAATCGTCTCAAAAGACTTGAGTTTGAATCTCGATATCTCAATAGAAGCAATTGTCCAAGCTGTTCATTGATCGCATCCTCTACGAGTGTTCGTAAAGTCATTAATGCCTCTTTGTCATGATGAAGCCCCTTAAACGGTTTTGTATCAATGGGCTTACCAAATGAAACATACACCCGCTCGGGTCTTGGAAGTGGCGTTAATCCTAACCCTCTTGTAATGGCAGGAATCTCTTCACCTTTTTTCAATAATGGATGATCAAAGATTCTTGACCAGTTAAGCATTTTGCCCACAATTGAATTCATGATATCATTTCTATCAAAAAGGATAGAAAAAGCATCATCGATACCAATAGAAGCAATGGGCAAAATAGTGTAATGATGTTTTATGGCCAGTCTGGCAAAGCCTGTTCGCTGTTTCCAGATCAATTGATAGCCTTCCCCTTTGCGCTTGCAAACTTCTCTCCCACCTCCAGGAAACACAAGAATATTTTCACGGTTTTCCATGAGTTTTTCACAATGTTCAACGGTTCCAGGAACGGAACCTATCCAACTAATAAAATCCCGCCAGATAGGAATCAGATAATGAAAATGATCTGCAAGCCCTCGTAATAAAAAACCTTTTTGTCGATACACTTCAACACCATAAAGAGGGACATCCAACACCCCGTGAATGGTATGATTGGCAACAAATAAGTGCGGTTGCTTGGATTCAATATTTTCCATTCCATAAAATACTGGAGAAAAATACAGGCGCAGCGGGGCCGTTATTCGTTCAAGGGTTTGAATGGAGGGTGGTGTAAAATTCAAAAATTTATTTTCAATCATATTGCTCTCTTTGATTATCAAAAATTCTCCATTTTAATTATTTTAATTTCGGAGACACGATCCTTAATTCGATGAATAATGGAGTCCTAACGCTTTAGCTTTGGGAGTTCCTTAGATATTTTCAATGCGTTGCTTTTCTGTAACTCCCAGGGCGCATTCCCAAAAAGTCGGACATTTTAGATTTATTTGTATCTGAAAGGGCGAATGAATATAGCCCAGGGCGAAGCCCATAGCCGTCAGATTAAAAAGAATTTTGTTTAAAACAACACTTTAAGTCCCGTTAGGGACGACAGATAATAGCCTGGAGCTTCAGCTCCAGGTTCTTGTTGCCTGGAGCTGAAGCTCCAG
>PEAL01000625.1 GCA_002753725.1 Deltaproteobacteria bacterium | reverse complement strand
TTACTGATAATAGGACAGGATGTAGATTTCTGACTGTAGATGCATATAATCGGGATAATATATTAAAATTTTATACAAAAAACGATTTTCAATTCTTTTATGACAAAGATAAAAACAGAAAAACAAGGGCAATGTTTTTTGATCTAAAAAGACTGAATCTTAATAAATGATCGCTTAACCGGTTTTAATCATAAATATCAATTTATGCGGAAAGCATATTCTATGCCATGACGACTATATGTTTTTAAAATCATATTATTGATAAATAAATATATAATATTTTTAAGCTCTTAAACCATTAAAAAAATAAATAATATTGACATATATAGTTCATGCTCAAGCTATAATCACTTTTCATTAAGTTTTTTTGTCGGACTTTTCAACAATTATCATGATATACAGAAAAAAATCGGCATCCTTCATATTACCTAAAAAGTAGTTCAAAAATGCATTGGTGAAAGTTATAATCAGGAGAGCAACAACTTGTAATTTGATTTCAATAGCTGAAGCTATAAGGGATCGTCTTAATATCAGATATTTACCCAAGTACGTTGAGGTAAATTACTGAGTGCTCAAAGAACTGGTTTTAATGCCTGATATCTAATAATCGCAAGGTTTAATTGCTGAGCTACCACCTAACTGGTTTTTGTTTACTTGCTTACCTAATCGTAAAACAAATATACACCAGTAATTTTTGCATAATTAAATTTGAAAACCTCCAATAACCAAACAATCAAGCGGACAAGGCCGCTTATTTTCCGCGTCACATTTTTTATTCATTGATTTCATGTTTGTTTTACATTATTTTCCACATGGGATTGAAACTGAAAATCCAAGCACCAGATTATTATTTGTCAATACACGTAAGAAGAACTATGATTCGTCTGATATAAATGATGACTATGATGAGTAAGCCGCTGAGCAAGTGTGCAACCGGTTAAGAGAAAGTACATCCATTAAAGTGCGAGGAGTGAAATTCTGAGCCCCCACGCAATCGGTTACTTTTCAGATATCAATCATAGTGCTTTAAGGCACAAAGCTGAGCAACAACGAAATCGGTAAAATATCTGAAATCGATCTACAGTACAATTACCTTAAAACAAACAATATCAATAAATAGGGAAGTTATTTTTTAAGTATTCCTACTATAATCATTTGTAAGACTTTACAAATGAATGAACTATTATGAAACACAAAACCAATATCAGAACAAAAGCCTTACTGTTATTACTATTCTTCTCGCATCCCCTGTATGCATCAATCCAACTAGACTTTTCCCCCCTGGATCCATCAAACTTTTCAGCCGCTACCGGAACATTTATCAAGGTACGACTCGCTATTCAGAATACATCCAGCGAGTCTGTCAATAACATTAACCTGTCGGTTCAGTGGGAGAACACTTTCAGCCGACCTCCAGTACTGGCATCAAGTCAGTTGAATGCCCAGTTGATAAACAACACATTACAATCGAGTATTTCATCGCTGCCAGCAAACACGACTCAAACGCTTGATTTTAAGACGATTCTGGCTCTGTGTACCAATCCACAATTGACTGCCAGTGCCACAGATGAACTCAATCAAACTGTTACCATATCGCAAACCATTAATTGCGAAACAAGAGATCCCAATATCAGTTTAAAAAAAACAATTCCTGATGCGATGCCAATATCCGCATTCAGGCTGGCGACCAACTGACCCTTGGTGAAATTAATGCCAATACCGCATATGTCAGTCTCATTGCCAGAAATATTTTAGACAGCGGCACCGATGATAATGCCGATGGTTCCATTCACGTGATTGCCCAAAAGAATATTGTATCAGTCAATCTCAGCACTTTCTCAGACCACAGTGAGCCAACGGATGAATCTTTCATTGTTTTGACTTCTACCAGTGGCGATATCACCACATCTGAAAAACTGTCTTCAAAGCGTCAGGGCAATATTCTGATCAGCTCAGACAATGGACAGATTACATTAAATGGACAGATCGACTCTGGCGGCGGCCATATTTCAGTTATTTCCGGAAACACCATTCAACAAAATGCCCAATTGACCATTAATGGCACCATTGATTTTCAAGCGGTGAGCGATATTATTATGGCTGAAAACACATCGACTATCAGCAATAATGGTCATATCAGATATCATTCAACACAAGGTGACATTCATCTTACTGATTTACAGGCACAAACAGGAAATATTGCACTAGTGGCAGATGTTGGTTCAATAATTGATTTCATTGACAATGGTCAAGAAGATATCAAGGCAAATGCATTGTTGTTAAATGCCGGATCAGCCATTGACCCCATTGAAACACATGTGTCAACGCTTGCTGCAACTGTGGATGGCAGTGATCTCGTTATTTCAAACCTGGGTGAAAATTCAGTGACAATCGATACTGTCACTGTTCAGGTCAACCGGGTACTGGAAGATGGTTCTGTTACAGAAACACCACTTGAAATCAGTCTTTCTGATCTCACTGTTACAGAAAATGCATCCATTGCATTAACCACACAAGGCGATTTAACGATCAATGATGGTAATGACAATAATCTGGGAATTAATGCATCACAGGGTTCAGGGCACATTGGATTATTCTCGACAGGTAATCTCTCCATTCAAACAACCATTAAAGCGGGTACCGGAAGTATCAGCATCTTGTCAGACAGCACAATAACGCAAGGAGCAGCGGACAATGCGAAGGGAGCTGGCCTGA
>PEAL01000624.1 GCA_002753725.1 Deltaproteobacteria bacterium | reverse complement strand
CTATTTGATATCAATGTGAATATTTATACTTCACAAAGACAGGCTTGGTATTACTAAAATTTCAATCAGTTAGAGGTGTCAAGTCCAAAATCAATATCTTAGAGTCTGTAGATGGATACCATTTTCAATTGAACTTCTTTCTGCTTCTGTCAAATTGGGATTAGCTCGGGGACCATTATCTATTGAGGCAGAATAAATATGAGCCGCAACCCCAATATATTCTTTATCTGTAGGTATATCAGAGGGGCCAACTGTTGCAACTCCACAAGATGGATTTGAACAATGAAACCCAACTCTTTCAGCTAAAAGTCTTTTATCCGATTCTTTAAAATCATGTCTTCTTTTTGACAATTATTAAACCTCTAAAATTTTGAACATTTTACAGTCCCTTTTTCCGTATAATAATAATTCGATAAATAATTAGAAAAAATCTGTCAATCAATACATATACCAGAACCGCATAGAGAGAAAGTCTTTATACAGAGTCATTATTCACCTCTTTCCATTTTTTTTATGCGATTGTCATTCGTCAGTAACTTCATTTGTTCGATGGCGATCCGATTCAGTTTAGATAGACGATCCGGTTGTTTCATTCCTTCCTTAATAAAAAGCGCATTCAAATTTTCAAGGTTTGCAAGGCAGACCAGTTGCGAGGCGTTGGCCTGATCCCTAATATTCCCCTTTTCTCCGGGGTTAGCTTCACGCCAGTGCTTCGCGGTTACACCGAAAAGTGCCATATTCAGAACGTCCGCTTCACTGGCATACACAAGGCTGATCTGGTTTCCCGTAAGTTCCGGAGGAATCAGCTTGGCTTTGATGGCGTCGGTGTGAATTCGGTAATTGATTTTGGTCAGGTTGCGCTTGATGTCCCAACCCAATTGCGCCTCTTCGGATTCTTTGAGCCTCTGGAATTCTTTGATCAGGTAAATTTTGAATTTGGGACTGATCCACATACCGAATTCAAAAGCAAGGTCTCTATGGGCGTAAGTCCCGCCATATCGTCCAGCTTTAGCTATAAGACCAATTGCGTTTGTTTTCTTTACCCATTCCTTTACACTAATTCGATAACTATTCAGACCGGCCTGACTTTTAATTGTGTCGAATTCGCCATAATTAAAATTTGGATTGTGAACAGATTCCCAAATCCCAAGAAATTCAACTGTGTTACGGTTCCGCAACCAATCCGAAATAAAAAAATCTCCATCCTTTGCCTTGATCATGTCGGTCAGGGAGATGTAGTCCTCTTTATCTATCGGGACAACCCTGATTTCCGTATCAAGAACCGACAGGATTTTAACCTTTTTTTGCTTGTTGGAATTAGACATGATTTAATCCTTGTTTTATCTGATAAACAATTAATTTACTAAAAATGTCCTCATCAGCATCCTAATTGCACTTTTATTGATCAAATTTGCCAGATGATTTCTTTATGTTTATTGAATTTTTCTTCCGATTTACTATTTCAGTGGATATTAGTCAATCACACTGTTGACTTTAATTAGTTTTCAGTATCGGAATTTAATGTTTATCATTTTTCAATCAGCTTCTGGTTTCAGTGGTTCTCAGCTTGCATTTTCGTGTCTTGTTGAATGTCCGAGCAGTAAGCGATTTCAATGTTTCTCAGCTCGCACTTTCGTGTTTTGTTGATTTTCCGAGCAGTAACTATTTTCAGTGGCTCTCGGTCATGCCTAAATTTTTTTTGAACAAACAAACTTTTAACAATATCTTGATTTGTTACAGTCCCTAAGTCCTATACTGGTGAAGATAACCAGTTAATCAACGATTCGGTTATCATGTTATTTTAGGTGTTGACCGACAAATGAACCATTATGAATATTTAATATTAGTCATTAAATTAAATAGTTTGCGATCTTTTATTAATATTTTGTAAAAAATTTTATGGCATGAATTGTGCTAAGCCGCATAATTAACTATTCTTATGTTGTCTGTTGTATTAATATCCGCGTAATAATCGATTTCAGTGGATCTCAGCTTGCATTTTCGTGTCTTGTTGAATTTCCGAGTAGTAAACGATTTCAGTATTTTTCAGCTTTCACTTTCGTGTTTTATCAAAAGTCCGCGCAGTAAGTATTTTCAATGGATATCTGTATCATTCCTTTAAAATTTTTGCACAAACAAACTATTAAGTATTCATATGATTTTGTTACAGTCGTTTGCGCCCCAAACTGGTGAGTATAACAACCAAATAACCGGCAGTGTAAAGCAATGTGAAGCGAAGCGAAACATTGTTTTGCACTGACCGGTTGATTGACTGGTTATAAAGAGCGTGATTAAAACAAAGTTTGGCATTTTCATGTCAAAATCATTAAAGATTAAATGATCTCTTTAACCACTCAATAAATTTTATGGCGATTTCAGTATCTGGTTTTAAGGAATGAGCAGTTATTGATTGACCTATAGGTTTACCAGGTTCGTTTTGCCATGCAAGATAAGTATGTATCAACGCCTTACTGAAATGAACCTTTTTGAAATTTGTTGCACCTGTATTCATTGCTGTTTTCAGACAATTTTTAGCTGCTGAAATCGTTTTTTTATCTGCCATTTGAAGAAGAAAGTCTTCCAGTATTTTTGTTGTCTGGCATCAACCAGAAACCTAATTGGGGTTGATTTATTGATCCAGTAATCACTGTTCCCTGACTGTCAGGTAAATCTGGAAAAGAATATTTATGATCTTTCATTTTATTTTTAATTTGAAGC
>PEAL01000623.1 GCA_002753725.1 Deltaproteobacteria bacterium | reverse complement strand
AAAAATATCCAATTATATCCAATTTTGTTGTTACATCATGATTATTTATTTTAATTATCATAAATGGATTGGAGCTGCAACGACAGTATCAACTTTTGGGCATTGATCATCGTTTCGTCCGTTTTCTTACGCCTGGAGTCCCAAAGCTAAAGATTTGGGGCTCCAGCCTATATTTTTCACCCTAAGTAGGTTTCCTCAAAAAAACGCCATGTGGACGCCACAGGCAGGCACAAAGGCCTGCCTGAATTTCAGGTTAATATTAATACCGCTCAAATTCATCATCAGAGGCTTCTTTCATATCAATATTGTAACCATCGGGTTGATTGAAAGACTGTTCATCATCATCATCATCAATATCATCAATATCATCACGTTCATCACGTTCAATCTTTTCTTTTTTTTGAGGTTCCTGGCGCTTTTTTTTCAGTCTGGATTGATCTTTGTTGTTGACTTTAAAAAAGCCAATAACGTTATGAAGCATTTCCGCCTGGCCGGCCAATTCCTCGATAATTTCGATGTCTGGATCTGAAGCCGACGCATTTTGTTGAACAACCTGATCCAGTTGCTGGAGGGATTGATTGATTTGTTCAGCCCCTGTGTTTTGTTCATTACAGGCTGCGCTGATTTCCTGGACGAGTTCTGCTGTTTTTTGAATATCTGGAACAATTTGTTTGAGCATTTCACCGGCTTCTTCCGCAATCTTGACGCTTGATCCAGACAAGTGACTGATTTCAGCCGCAGCGGTTTGACTTCGTTCCGCAAGTTTTCTCACTTCGGAGGCTACAACTGCAAAGCCTTTTCCATGTTCTCCAGCGCGAGCTGCTTCAATGGCAGCATTGAGTGCAAGTAAATCGGTTTGTCTTGAAATTTCTTCGATAATGGAAATTTTTTCTGCAATATTTTTCATGGCATCCACTGTTTTTGCAACCGATTCTCCTCCTTTGATGGCATCCTGAGCGGATCGGGAGGCAATTTTCTCAGTTTGCATGGCATTGTCTGAATTTTGTTTGATATTGGATGTCATTTGTTCCATTGAAGCAGAAACTTCTTCAGCAGCAGCAGCCTGTTCGGTTGATCCTTGAGACATTTGCGCCGCTGTTGAACTTAATTCTTCACTGCCGGCAGTGACATTGGTGGAAGCATCATAGACATTGCTCACAACACTGTTTAATTTTGAAAGCATTCGTTTTAAGGCAAAACCGAGGGTATCTTTATCTGAAAGCACAACGGCTTTTACGGTTAAATTTCCTTTTGACAATTGCTCGGCCATACGAACAGTTTTTCTCAGGTTAGTAATCAATGAATTCAGCGCATGTCCCAATGTATCTTTGTCAGAAAGAATAACTGCATCCGTTGAAAGATCGCCCTGAGCAAGTTTTTCTGCAACCCGAACGGTTTTTCGCAAATTTTCAACCATTCCCTTGAGAGCACCAACAAGAATACCCACTTCATCCTTTTGCCTGATATCAAGATCAGCACTTAAATCGCCAGTTGCCACTGTTTTAGCAAAATCAACGCCTCGGGTCAGTGGTTTTGCAATGCTTTGGGCAATAAACAAGGCAATCAAGACAATCAGTACCGACAGGATTAAACCAAAGATGATGATGGTATAAATAAGATTATTTATGGGAGCATGAACCTCAGCCTCATCAATTTCCGCCAGCAATCCCCAGGTTGTTTTGCCCAGACCAAGGGATGTAAAAGCGCATAAAACAGGGTTGCCATTGTAATCCATAATGACCTTTTCACCGGTTTTTCCTGACAGGGCATCCGTGGAACCTTCTGTATTAACGATACCGGTTGATGGTCTATCAAAAGAGGCTTTGACCGTATGATTGGTAGGATCTAAAAAGGAATCTGATCGCATAAGCTTGTCAGCACCAATAAGATAGGTCTCGCCAGTTTTTCCCATGCCTTCTCTTTGTTGCATGATGGAATTAATGGAATCGAGAGAAAGTTGAAGGGCAACAATCATCTCGGTTTTATCGTTTTCAATTAATGGCTGAGCAATGAATCCACAGGGGTCGTTATTACTGGGTTCATAAGGTTCAAAATCCGCAATACCAAATTGACTGGTTTTCACTACCTCTCTAACCAATTTACCAAGACCTGATGCTGAATATTTGCCATTGACCATATTGGTTGCATAATCGGCTTCATGGGTTACAGAATAAAAAACATTGCCTTGTGGATGAATGAGAAACAGATCGTAGTATCCATATTTGTCAATATATTTGGCAAAAAAATCCATCTTTTCACCCTCAAATTTGGGAACAATGGCTTCTTCAACGTTAATGGTGCTGACCATAGACCAGTTGAGACCTTCGATCAGTAGCTCGTTGAAACAAACCATCTCTAAATCGCCAGTACTTCCTGTTAAAAGCTCATGTCCATTCCTGGCAGAAAAAACCAGGTCAGAAATTTGGTTTCGAATTTCATCACCAATTTTTCCTTTTTTTACAATCCTGTCGCTGCAATAGACGATTCTATTATGAGTATTTCCAAGAAGAAACGTTTCACCGGTTTGTCCCATGCCATTTCTTCGTTGCACAATGGCATTAATCGGGGATGTTGGAATTTGCAATGCAACGATAGTCAGTATTTCTCCAGATTTATTAAAAATGGGTTTACCAATAAAAGCGGCCTGTTGCCCATCGCTGGGCGCATAGGGTTCAAAATCAATTATCACCATTGTTTTTTTATCTCGAATATCGCGCCATAATGCCGCTAAGGAAGA
>PEAL01000622.1 GCA_002753725.1 Deltaproteobacteria bacterium | reverse complement strand
TAAAAAACTGTCAAGATATTATTATATAGACACAAAAAAATCCGATTTCTTACAGTTTTTTTTTATTTTTTTAAAATAAAATTCTATACTGGAATTTCAATAATAAATTTAGTCCCTTGGGGTTCATTATCCATAACCGATATTTTTCCATTATGATCCGATATAATTGAATTGACGATGGATAAGCCCAGACCGGTGCCTTGTTCTTTGGTCGAAAAATAGGGTTCAAACAATCTCGGTTTGTCTTCTTCTGAAATTCCAATGCCAGAATCTGCCACCTCAATTCGAACCCCTTTTTCATCAAACAGATGCTGGAGTGTTACAGATATTTCTCCAGCTTGCCCGATAGCGGATAGGGCATTATCAAAAAAATTGATAAATGCTCGTTTAAATTGCTGTTTATCGATATTTAGTTTTGGGATATCATTTTTTGATTCAAGCGTAAAACAGATATGGGGTGTCCCCTCACGATACAGGGAAATGGTTTCTTCAATAATTGGTACTAAATCGCACGGCACTGGATTAACCGTTGGGAAACGTGCAAATGCCGAAAATTCATTGACAAGGTTACGAATCTGATCCACTTGTCAATAATTGGTACTAAATCGCACGGCACTGGATTAACCGTTGGGAAACGTGCAAATGCCGAAAATTCATTGACAAGGTTACGAATCTGATCCACTTGATCAATAATGGTTTTGATGCACTCATCAAACACTGAATCATTGATGGGAACAGAAAATTTACGTTGAAGTCGCTGTGCAGAAAGTTTAATTGGGGTTAGCGGATTTTTAACTTCATGAGCGATCCGGCGAGCCACTTCACGCCATGCTGCGATTCGCTGGAGTTTTTCCTGTTCTGTCAAATCATCAAACACCAGGACCATACCCATGTGTTGATCGCTTTTTCTCAATGCTGTTGCATGCAGCATAAAGCTTTTAGGACGGCCATCCAGATGTAATTTCAATGGCAAGTTCAATGATCGATCCAGGGTTAATTTATCCATGACCTCAGAAGCAAGACTTAAATGTTGCCCATGCAACAGATGCCGGTATGAATGGTTCAAGACGCTTTCCGGATAAATGGATAGCATTGCTGCAGCAGATTTATTAATGGTTGAGACCAAGCCTTTAGCATCCAAAGAAATCACTCCTGCGGATATATTATCCAGTACAATTTCCATATACTGCCGTTTTTCTTCGATTTCTGTGTTTTGATCACGCAATTTAATGGTTGAATATTCCAACTCTTTTCGACTTCTCTGAAGATCATTGGTCATTTTGTTAAAGGATTCTACCAGACTCCCCATTTCATCGTCCCCCACCTCACCAATTCGAAAAGACAGGTCGCCTCCTGCAATTCGTCGGGTTCCTTCGGCAAGTTTTTGAATTGGAACGGTCAAGGATGTTGAGACTTTCAAAGCAAACCAAATAGCTCCAAACAGAATCATCAAAACAACAATCGTCAGTGTTACGTAATGCGTCAACTTTACAGGATGTTTTAACAATTTTAATTGTTGATATTCTTCAATGCCTTTTGAAATCAACGCCAGATTTTGGGATAAATTTTTACCGATCATGGTACTGATCACAATAATGACTTTCGTGTCTTCTTTTTCTCTGTTGAAGGGGACGGCTCCGATGGTTTTAATAAATTCACCTTCAATGGTTCCAATTTTCAAATGACGAATGCCAAATGGTGTCAATTTTTTTTGAAGATCATCAACAGAAACCGGTTCGAAGAAATCTTCATCCATTTCAGAAGCCATTGATATGGCAATTCTTTTGTAATGAATTGAATACACTTCAACAGCAAAAAGATTAAATGTGCGCCTGGCCGTTTGAATATAACTTTTTAATTTTTTGGAACTTTCATAGAGTTTTCTACGCTGTATCTGGTTGGCTATTTTTTGAGTATAAAATTGATTGTGATTTTCAAAATTGTCATATAACCCTCGCCCGACAGCCAATGCATTATTGAATGCCTGTTCAATGGATGCATTAAACCAGAATTCAATGCTTGTTGAAATGAAATTCACTGAAAAAAAGAACAGAACAATGGTTGGAATAAGGGACACCCCTAAAAACGCCAGAACCATTTTGGTCCTTAACTTTGATCCGATTTTTTTTATTCGTCGCTCATAGATCAGTTTTGCAGCATTTCGAAAAACAAGATATATCAGAAACAGCATAAGCAACATATTGATATTCATCAATATGAACATCAATACAGTATTCGATACCGGAATATCTGCATCAAATTTCATGATTTGAATTTGACAATAGGTCAGGAGTAAAAAAGAAACGATAATCACAATATAAGGTGATTTTGATTTTTTAGGCAGATTATTTTTTTTCTTTGAATATCGATTGTCTGGTCGTTTGTTATTTTTTTGATGGTTCATTGGTTTTTCATCTCTGCTTTTTCTAATTAGCTGATAGAAGGAAGAAGGAAGGAAAGGGAAAGGGGTCAAGTCTGCCCTCGACTCTTTTGCCCGTTATTTAGGAAGAAAGAGAACAAAAGAGTCAAGGGCAGACTTGCCCCCTTTCTTCCTTTCTCTTTCCCCTCTTCTTTCTTTATTAATAAACAAAATCAATGGTATACCAATCCGTTTCCAAATCCCACATGGAGACGAAAAACAATACATAATGCAGATAAAAAGGCAATCTTACTTCATCCAGTTCAGCTTTCGCTCGTATTTGATATTGACCACCTTTGGTTAACTCTGAAAGGGGCGTAATTT
>PEAL01000621.1 GCA_002753725.1 Deltaproteobacteria bacterium | reverse complement strand
ATCATCAGAGTTAAAAAATCAGTTATTAAAAATATATTCAGATAGTTAATTATAGGAGTAAAAGAATGAAAAAAAAAGTACCATTACTTGTCATTATGTTCTCTATCTGCTGGTTGTCCTTCGTTCATTCTGAAGATAAATCAGCAGCGGCAACTGTCAAAACATCTGCTGGAAAAGCGAATACAGAATCTTCTCAGGCAGCCATTCCCAAACAGACAACCTTTGAGAAAAAACTGGAAGCCCTGGTTAATCAACAGGACCAGCAACAAAAATCTATTCAAGCGCTTGCAGTAAAAATTGATAAACAAACAGAATATCAATCTGCATTTCAATCAACGATGAAAAAGAATCTGGAATCTATGCAGAACCATTTGGATACAAAATTGACAGCTCTGGCTGATACGCAAAAGAACCAGGATAAAATACAGTCTGAATTTTCCAAAATCAATGAATCAATGGAGACCTTACGTGCAAATATTTTCCAGGCAATTTCTGACGTTGAACAACGCAATCTCGACGTGTTGAAAAATGATCATATTGAAAAAGAAAAACAAGCCAGTGCGATCCTTGATGTTCTTCAAGAGATCAAGGAGACCATCACTGTCGGACAGTCAAAACATTATTCTGCCATAAACGCATCGATGAATAGTCTTGATCTGCGCATCGTGACGTTGAATGATCAAATTTCAGAAAATATCAGCGCTAAAAAAGATGACACTATTCAGCAAGTCCTTAATGATCAGTTAAGCAGCCATCAAGAGGTTCTTAAAACCATGGAAAGTCATATTCAAAACCTTGTTAACACCATGGCATCTCAGTTGAATTCAGATATCAACACTCATATCCAGGGCGTTAAAACCGATTTTTCACGATTAAAACAAGCGATTAGCGATGATATGGCCAATATCAACACCCAGGTGCTTGAAATCAAACATGAACAACAACTTGAGTTACAGTCATTGGTTAAACAATTTTCACAGGACATGACGCGGCATGACCAAAATATTTCAGAAGCCATCAGCAAAGCTGAAGGCTCTTTGAATCATTCCCATTTAACCTGGATTATTTATGGTCTTGTCGTTGTTATCGTCGGCTTGTTCATTTTTATTATTTGGGATCGAAATACAAGTGTTGCCCCCTTGCTGGCTCGTATCCGAAGACTTGAAGATAATCTGGTGATCGAATACTGATGGATGCGCAACACCTCGATGTATCGATCTATGATGATATCAATAATTTTTTTCGTTACTTAAAACAAATGGGAGTGAGCGGTGCGGATATCACAGAATCATCGTTGAAACGTATTCAAAAATGGGGTAAGCCAAAAATTAAGGCAAGCGTGCCAATATCACCACCGTCATCACTATCATCCAGAAAAATAATCAATCAATCAGACAGGCCTTATGATCGGTTGACAGAAGTATTAAAATCCGTCAAAGCCTGCACCAAATGTCCCCTTCATCAAACACGCAATCAGGTTGTCTTTGGTGCAGGGGATATAAAAACACGAATTGTATTTGTGGGAGAAGCCCCTGGATATGAAGAAGATCAAACCGGTAAACCTTTTTTAGGGGCAGCGGGCCAGTTGTTAACCCGGATTATTCATGCCATGCATCTGAATCGGGATATGGTGTATATTTGCAATGTGCTAAAATGCTGTCCGCCGGAAGATCGAAAACCAGAACCTAAAGAACTTGAACAGTGTTTTAGTTATCTGGAACAACAGATAGAAATTATTCAACCTGAATTTATCTGCGCTTTGGGTACGACTGCATCACAAATGCTTTTAAAAGAAAAAACCCCCATATCCAAATTACGCGGAATGTTTCACCTGTATAAAGGCATCCGAGTGATGCCAACTTATCATCCTTCTTACCTTCTTAGAAACGAATCCAAAAAACGCGATGTCTGGCAGGATATGCAAATGATCATGCGTGAAATGCAACGGGTTAGATAGCATCAATGTATTGTCATGTTACAAATACTTTCAAAGATAATTTATGTTCCAATAGAAGAAGACTTATAGACCTATGCGGTTTTTACTAAATCCTCTTGACGAACATATTGAAATCAGTGTAAGGAACCACAATTTAATAAGGTGTATCAATTTTTTTCTGAAAAAACGATACATTCCACATTCCGCAAACAAAGCGGCAACAAAGAAAGGTGATAATTATGGAAACCGTTCTGGGAAGTTTACTGAAAGCAGTCGGTACATTGATTCATATCGGTATAATGATTTATATATGGTGTATTGTTATTCGTGCGATTCTATCATGGGTCAGTCCAGATCCATATAATCCAGCGGTTCGATTTTTACATCGAATCACTGATCCAGTTTTTTTTCGTGTCCGCCAACTAATTCCGCTGGATTTAGGTGGCATTGATTTTTCTCCCATTGTTCTCATTTTTGGTTTATATTTTATTGATGAAGTTAGTCTGAACTTTTTTAATGGGCTTTCCGCTTCTCTTTTGGGATATCAATCCTTTCAAGCAACCCATATATTTGCCTATTTTTTTAAAGCACTTGCAGGGATAACCCATTCGATCTTGTGGATCTTAATGATTCTTGTTATTGGAAGAGCGATTTTAACTTTTGTAAATCCAGATCCCTACAACCCCATTGTTCGATTCATTTATCTCTCAACAGAACCATCGCTTCATTTTTTTCGGTCAAGATTACCCATGGAATATGGAGAATTTGATTTTACACCACTGATTTTGCAGTATTTTTAAATTTTTATCAAGA
>PEAL01000101.1 GCA_002753725.1 Deltaproteobacteria bacterium | reverse complement strand
CTGACCCTGTTTCAAAAGGATTAATATCAACATGTTTCAATCCCTTCCAGGGAATTCAATAATTGTTGGCCTACCCTCATTAAAACATTAAAAATACAAATAAAATAAAATCAATTGCGAGCTGTCCATTTTTTTTGAAATATTTATTCAATTGAAGTATCCTTTAAAAAATTGTGTCGTCATATTTCTTTTAATTTATTAGATTTTTTATCATTCGAGTGCTTCTCGTATTTTTTGAACTTCGGAACCACTCGTAAAAGATGTTAAAAAAAATAAAAAAATTCTATTAGACAATGATAATGCCATGATGAGTCATGTCATCCTTTATACCAATACATTCGATTTCCTTCAACTGTTTTTCTGTGATGGGTATAATTATTAATTGATCTTCCTCATTATTGATAATCTTTGATACGCGATCTATTAAACTTTTTTTTTGTTTTTTGCTGATCAAACAATGAAAAAAACTGTATTGTACACGATAACCATACTCCTGCATTATTGTTGCTGTTTTTCTCAATCGTTTGGCATCAGCAATATCGTACCCTACCAGATAATTTGTTTTCATCTAAAATAAAACCCTGTATACGTATCAATGTCTCCCAATAAATATTTGGCCAGTAACCTGAATTGTAGCTCAATGGTTCTTGCATAACTCATGCGATAATTGAAAACAGGATGGGTAACATGGTCTTTTTTTCGCATTTCATATTGTGTGAAAAATTTTTTTCGACCGCGCTCATTCAGATAACAAACACCTTGATAACTTAAAAAATCATTTGATTGAAATACCCCATTATTAATGCATGTTAATACAGTTGAATCCACAATGGGTTGCCGGAACACCTCCATAATATCCAATGCCAACGATGGCCTGCCATATTTCATTGTATGGTAAAAGCCACAATATGAATCAAATCCAACACGAGTTCCTGTCGATGTACAATCTTTAGATAATAAACTATAACCAAATGAAAGCAATGCATTAACAGGATCTTTTGGCGGACGTCGATTTCTTCCTTTAAATAAAAATAATTCTTGCCGCGATTCTTTAATAAATCGTGATAAATTTTCAAAATAACACCTTGCAGAAAGTCCTTCATAGGCTCGAAGACTATCCACAGAATCTGCTGATTCAGATTGTTTTCTTAGGGATATCATCTTATTAAAGATTGATTTGTCATTGAAATCATTTTTTTCTCGCAAATACCGCATCATCACTGTTCGCATATTTTTTATTTTTGCTGACACAATAGCTTTAGCTAAATAGAGTGACTGTCTCTCATTAAAGTAAGTTTTCCATTGGGATTCCCTTAATATACCATTGAAATGAAACATTGGCATGGCTGATCCAACATATCGCCCGGATAAATTGGTGTAATGTACAGATATTCGACGCTTCATGCATTCGTGAAGTGCTTGTGTAGTGATTTGAACTGGCCCACATAGTACAATCTCTCTCAATTGTTCTAACGATACTTTTGCCAAAATAACAGCATCCGGAGTTTTTACTTCGATCATTCCCTGACGTAATGAAACATAAGCCCCAATTCGATCCACGTATAAGATATCTTCAAGAATGTTGGAGGGAATAATTTTTTTTGCATTAACTTTATTCCCCTGCAGAACACATTCTTCTTCAGGTAAACAAATAGCATTTAAAGAACATCCAAAACATTTGTTCCGATTATCAGTTAATGGCGGAATATCCGTACTCTCTGCAATTTTCCGGCATTCTCCAATGATTCTTTTTGTCGTTTCAATTAAGTCTGTGGATAATGCAACTTCAACTCTTTTCTTTGAAGCAATATAATATAGATATCCAAAAACAGGCATTGGCAAATTATTGGCAGCCATTAGTAATCCTTGAGCACACAACTGAACCTGGTCATTTAGCCATGGCTGATTTTTAGGATTTTTTCCTTTTTTATATTCAACTGGATATGGCGGATGCTGATCGGTTTCTTCCAACAAATCTAATCTCCCTGTAATACCTAATTGATTATCAGAAAAAACAACTGATCGTCGATGAATCCAAATATCTTTCTTAACGGCTTTTCCTTCGTTGCCTTTGCTATCAACCCGTTTATGCATTGTTCTTCCAGCAGCAGTGTGGTCGTTATCTTCAAAAAGCCCTCTGACATATTCAAGATAAAACCTTCTGGGGCAATACACATAGGCGTTTAAGTAAGAAACTGGAATAAGATTTTTGGGGTGTTGTTTTTCAGACAATGCGACACATCCCCATTCCTTGTGAGGTTTTAACACCAATCCCAGAATAAAATGAAAAATGAAACATAAGATTAATCGCTTTTCGAACAGCCAATGACGATTTCTTGTCTAATTGCCACCTGGTTACACCTTTAAAGGCAGTAATTGATCCATATGTTTTTTTGTTATAAATGGAATCAATCTGATATCCTTTTAACTGTAACGCTTCGATTAATTCTTCTTTTTTAATATGTTGAATGGATTCCATTAAAGGTGGCGGCAGTTTTCGATAAATAGACGAAATAACAAGATCAGGTACAGGAAGCGGAATATGGGCATTACCGGTTTTAAACGATGTCGCCCCTTTATGAACTAATCTAAAGCGATCTATTTCATTTGAATAACTATCAATAAAGGCTTGAACTGATTGACGATTTGCCCATAAACTTTCGTCTGGATGAGTGGTTGTTTTGATCAGTTGAAAACCACAACGATTTAATTCTATTTCTTTGTGCTTATTGAAATATGAAAAAACAGCTTCTGGTATTCGTTCATCCCAAGAAGAAATGCGAAACCAATACATATGTTTCCAGGGAAACATATAGCTGATCGCAAGTGGCTTTGAAATTTTTGGATCATGCATTATTTCAGCAAGCCTGGGATCTTGAGTCCCCAATATTTTTTTAAAAAAGAATCCATGTAAATGATTGCCAGAAATAGCCTCTGGCTGACCATATAAATGTTTCATAAAAATGACTTGCGATGTTAACATGTTGTCACCTTTTTTTCTGTGGTTATCTGTCGATAACGATAATACAGTTCTTCACTGATCAATAAAGCATCTTTGCCAACCACCACTTCATAGGTATGATTATCAGCATTAAGTGTTCCCTGAAAAATCCGATAGTCCTTTAGCCACTGTTTCATTTGATACTTTCCCATTGGCGTAATAAAAAAATATTCAGATATATTGGTTAAATAGGGTTTGAATTCCAGTGGTGGCGTTCGTAAGTTTTTAAAATCAAGACTGACATTATCTAAAAACACTGCCCGCCAAAAAGTGGGAAGAATTTCAATATCAGCATGTTCGTCAGGTTCACGTTTTGGAACAATTTTTCCATTGTAGCGAAAAACCGGTTGGCAGGTAAATGGTTGAAAATCAATCAGTCGAACAAAACAATCAGATTTGGGTAAAGATATTTTCCATTCCTTTTTTGCTGCCTCATAAGAAAAAACAGGCGATAACTCATATCGAGATATTAAAGAAACCACATCAATTTGCGTGATAATTGATTCGGAATGCAGCCGTTGAGGGTCATAAACCCAAATATTATGTTTCTGTACACTTCCCCTGAAATTGAATAAATACTGAAAGCGTAGCATTTGTTCATGATAATAATGAATAATGTTTTGTTTTAAAGAAGGTTTCTTTTCAATTAACTGTTTTACTAATGTGATGCGCGATATGTCATCAATTTTGCTAAAAATATCGTATTTTCCTTGTTGGTAATAATAATTTTTTACCCATGAGGATAAGAGAACCTGTAATGGATCTGGATAAGAATCATCTGATGTGGATGTGTATGATTTAAGAAAAGTTTGAACATGATTTTCTTTTAAATTGCGATATTTTTGTTGAACATCTTTCATGCGATCACAGAGCCTATGTCTTTTTTCAACAGATGACCATTCAGAGGTGAGATTGTTGGGGTCAAAGCAATTTTTTAGTGTTTGAAATATTCGATCCACGCGTTGGGAATGCTCGCTGGCCAGCATTTTCTTGATTTCACTTAGCTTTCGGGTGGCAACAAACAGACCTTCCCGCGTCAGAGCTATCAATTTCATTCGCTTGTTTTCAAGATTCATCAGTGATGACAGTTCTTTTCGTGAAAGGGTTTGTCCGGCATATGCAGTCAGTCCTTCAAACACTGAAGAATGCTGAAATAACATATATGCAGTTGAAGGGATGTGGCTTTGTTTTCTTCCTAATACACGACCAGCGCGCCCCAATCTTTGCCAAAACTTACTTTTTTCAACAGATGAAGATATGAGAAAATCAATTTCCTGGCGATCTTTGTTGAATGGCCGAATAAAATTATAACCTAAGTCAACAGTAGGGGTCGCTAAAATTAAACGCTTCTGAGATTCTATTTCTCGTTGTTGATTATCAATAGGACCTGTTATCCGCCCAACAGAGTAATCATTTTTATAATCATAATACTGTTGATTGATTTCATGCAAACTGTCAGAAATCAATACACCATCATTTCCAGACTGGTATTCTTCTGAAACAATTCCTCTAAAATCTGATAAGTTACCACAAGAAAGCGTTAAGTGAACAGGTGCGATCACTGGAATTTTATTCTGTCGCATTGTTTTCCGATTTCCAACAGTTGTATAGGGGATTTCTGCACGCTGAAAAAAATCTATGATCATTTCATCAGGCGTGGCTGTTAACAGAAGCATTCTCAATCCATTGTCAAACTGACCAAACTCTTTCCACAGGGCCATACATAGAAAAAACAAACTGAGCTGTTCAGCCGAGTAGTAATGAAATTCATCCACAACAATGAATCGAAAAAAATCGGTAAAATCGATCAGCAAATTCCGGGCATCCTGATTGTTATTACTGACAATAGACGTCCATACCTGATCAGGATTTGTGACCAGCCAGGTCGGACCACTTTTTTCACCTAAATGAAAAATATCATCAAAATCTCTGGGATTGCGAATTACCCGATGAAGTGCTTGTGAATTTCGATGGATGCCCGGATATTTTCGGGTAATTTGGAATAAAACACTTCCTGTAACCTCAACAACATGATGGGGAAGCGCATGGTGTTGAACAAATGCCCTGGCATCTATAAAGTGTTGTCGAACCAGGGCATTGGTTGGTGCAATATAAAGAACGGGTCTATTTTTTGAATACTGATGTATAGATAAATGAGAGGCCTTTGTTTTACCCGCACCAGTCATAGCACAATTCATGACTATGGGATATGACGATAGGGCATCAATGGTTTCTTGTTGATGCATCAAAAGACCATCATCTGCCATATCTATCGATTCTGGCAACAATGTCAATGATAGCGATTTCATTGTTTAATCCAATCCTTTATAGGTCAATTGTGATGGGACAATCGGGTGATTCTGCTGATTGACCCACCATTGAGCATCGATATCTGCATTTGCAATTAAAGGGGTTGGATGAATATTGACCAGATCACCAAAATGAATGGTTGAGTGCTTATCCATATCAACAGGGTTAATCATAGGATAAGCAGATCGCAATTTCTGACACGCTCTGACTGAAATTTGTTGACTGTCAATTCTGGCCTTAGACATGAATTTACCCAAACGAATATACGATGGTAAGTTAATTGAATCATTTGAAATAACATGGCATTGAAATATATTTTCGGGTCTCAGTAGTTTAATTACACCGGTTTGTGGTCGATTATTGGCACTGATGACTGTTTTTCCAGTCACCTGATTTCGGTATCGATTGCTTTTGTCTTTAATTAATACCTGCCGGCCAGAAGCTTCAACCACCGCATTGTTGGTCATACCAGATTTGTAGCTTTCGCTTTGACAATTAAATCGTTCAATGCGGTAAGAGGGTTTTGAAATCGGCCAGGCAGGTGTAATGTATATGCCTTTTTCATTCAAAATGGGTAAATCATCAGCATAGCCAACTTGATATCGATTATAAGGACTGCGAATCCATCCCATTGCATAAGAGAGGGCATAGTTGCCAATTACTGGTTCAGTAAAATATAACTCATCCAGTTCATGGCTGGCAAAAAAAGTGGCCTCATGCAATGTAATTGTCACTTGATAAATATGAGGTGTCATTTTTGAAGTCCTTCATTTTGAGGATATGAAAGGGTTTGCGCAATGAGTTTTTCTTTTAGCTGTTCAGGAAAGGCATAAACATCTTTGACCTCTTGAATAAATGTCTTTAATTCTTCTGCTGTCAGAGAATAATAATCACCACAAATATGAGTATCAATTAATTGTGCAATGCTTTGTGTTACGTTCTGAATCACTTTAGATTCTGGTTGCGGATGTTCATTGGCCTCTGATTGTAATAACAGTTCAGAAGCATTGATCCATTCCAAGGTGCTGAACAATTCAGAATCTGAGCCTGTAATGCCTAATATGGTGTTTTTAACGCTGCCAATACGACTGGTAATCGCGCCATAACGTTTTGAACGAATAATATTGCCCAAAACCATTAACAGTTCTGTTTCAGTAACATCTCTTAATACTTCAATGTCTAAAAAATGAGATCCTGGAACAATGTATTCATCTTCACCAATAGAAGATGATGCCTTGCCTGAGATTGGATCACGCATGGTGTTATTTTCATACAGAGCATTGAACGTTTTTTTATCTGAAATCAAATCAAATGGAAGTAAACTGTATGCATCATCACTGATTACGCGACTTTTTTGAGCGCCACCTGTTCCGACAGCATAACCATATAACATACAGTCAATACATTTTTCACAGGGGTTATTCCGGTTCATGGAGCAAACATTATCGTCTTGAATCGCTTCTTTTTCTTTGTTGGTAAACAGTAATTCATACTTTCTGAGTTGTTGACGCCCTTCACGTCGTTCAACAGCAATTTGTTTTCTTTTACTGATCACAGCTCTGAAAAGAGCCTGACCATTACTATTGGTCACTATCTCTCGATTACACCCTTCGCCACTGCCTTCAGTCCGAAAAATGGCTTCAGATTGTGTGGTGCGTAGAATAAACACAGATATAAATCGGCTTTTGGGTAAGTGTGAATATTGATTCGCAACATATGGTTTAAGCGCATTAATAAAATTCATGGTTATTCCCTTTCCTTATTGTTTTTTCGAATGACATTTAAATACCCAATAAACGCCGCTCGAATTCTTTTTTGCATTTTCATAATTTTGACCTTATCACCTTTGTATTGCTGCATAAAAATTTGATCAAAAAAAACAGAAACAAATTCATCAACAGCATTGTAGCTATCTTTTTTAAGTTGTCCAAAATGACTGAGTCGCTCCAATCCACGAGAAACATCGTGAAGCATAACCATTTTCAAATCTTGTTTGGATTCTGGTGCCTGATGCTTTGAAATAGCATCAAAAGCAAGATCTAAAGGTTTTGCCTGAGATGTTTCTCTGAATGATTGCCCGTGAAAATGATGTTTCAAGGCAATTTCTGCGAGTTGTTTAATGGGCATAAATTTTTCCTCCTTAATAAAGCGTTGGATATAGGGCCAGACCTTTTTCCAGGGTGGTTTTTCACGCGTTCGTTCGGTTCCGGCATAAGCCTTTTTCAAGTAATATATTAATTCAAGACCGGAAAAATCAAAAAGTGTTTTTGCCAGCTTGAACAGTTCTTTATCATCCATGCTATAAGTATTTCTCATAGCATAAAGCGCAAAGAATTTATGTTTTAAATGAATCAATGAAGGTGCTGAAATATTGTTGGATGGGATCAATGCTCCAAAAGCCAGGGGAATATGATCGATATATAAGCAATCAAATTCATGGGCTTTTAATGGTGGAATGGAGGAACGACTCAATATTCCCCTTAAATGGAAATAATCAGCAAACATTAATAAATGAAACAAGGCAAAAATAAATTTCATGCCTTCATTACTTTCTTTTCCCCCTGGTGGATTGATACCAATGGTTATCTGTCCACAAATACTTTGAGAAAATTTGGGGACCAATATTCCCCATCCTTTTTTCGCACTGCCAGTCAAATCCGGTAATTTTTCTTCCAGATACTGCTTGACCACTGCATTGGGCTGAATCAGAAAACTTCTACAATCCGTATGATGAAGGGCTTGAAGTCCTTTTTTCAGGGATTCAAGAAAAATATTAGGCGCTGCGTGTGAGCGATGCTCACCACCATCGGCAAACAGATGAAGGTAATAATGATTGTCATAAGATTCATGGCATATTTTCTCCAGAAAAAAACTTTGATTACAAAGTATACATACATTTCTTTTGGGTTCTCCACCACCACCTTTTAAGCGATTAGAAAATAGCTGTGGTTTGATACCTTTTGGAAGATTACCTGCCATCAATTCATGACCTTGAGCACCGCAACAGTGGCTGCATTGTTTATGATTTCCTGATATATATTGCTTTAAATGATGTCCACCAATTGTCAAAGGTAACCGCTCAGTTTGAAAATTGGTTTTGATATAATCAATCAACAAAGGGTCGATTTGATTGGCTTCATCATAGAATTGACTGATATTCAAATTGTTCAGGAACTTTAAATAGTGGTTTTGAAGACTGATAAAATCCATACCCTGTTCCCGAAGAATAGTCGCGGTTCTAAATGCACGATTTGACTGCTTGTCAAATATCATGAGTTCGGAAAAAGTATCAGGATTCAATCCTGTCGCTTCAACAGAAAGATTCCAGGCAGTTGTAGAGTCAGTGGCCGATTGGTTGATGGGTATATAATCTTTCAATAAATAAGCAAACGAGCCCACCAACATTCCCATGTGCATGACCTCCATGTCAGCGTTAAACAACTGTTCAGAGTTGCTTGGAATATTAATAGTATCCATGGAATGTAATATTCTTTGCTGATCTATCAGTTGATGTTTTAGATTCAGCAATTTTTTTCTCATTGCAGCAGAAAGTTTTTGAAAATGATCATCTGATTCAGTCCAGTTTTCAGGTAGATTGCTTTTGGATAAGGTGGATTGATATTGTTTTTGGGTTTTCATCAATTTTTTGTCAATACTGGCTTTTTCTTTTTGCAATGTTTGCGTCAGTTTTGGCAGACAATTATTTGCAACCAGTTTATCGTATTTCTCCAAATATTTTTTATCTTTTGGTGTAACAATGGCATTAATCAGAATATCCATAATATCTTCAGGGCTTAAATTCAGCGCAACCGGATTTTTAATAAAAGTTATTGCCGTTCCTTTGGAATTTTGAACCAGTTTAGAAGTATCCTGACCAGATAAGGCGTCCATTTCCTTCTGAATACTAATTGCAATATTTTTGGGGGCCACCGTGATATCTTTTGTTCTGTTTTTCAAATACCAGACACCTTCAGGATAGAATAAAAGCGGAATAGCGCTTTGTTTACGATACGTTGACACAATAACATTGTGAATAAAATTGGTATAAAGCCCCCGGTTATCTGAAAAATAATGCCAGGTGTAATCATATTGAAAATCATGGATTTGCTGATTAATCAGGCGAAGGGCTTGATGTTTTTTATCCATTTCATGAAAGTCATGAGATAAATCCAATGTATCAGCAGCTTGAATGATGGCAATCAATCGTTCAGTTTCTGGATCACTATCACCAGCATCCATAGCACTGGCATTATGATGCAAGTGCCCACTGTGTCCGAGCATAATTCTTTGGATGAAGGGTGTGGATAATTCAAAATCATCACCCGATTGATCAAAAAGTGGTTTCAAATGTTTGTCAATGTTTTCCTCTGTAGCGACATCTTTGTAAGACATATGGTTATACCCATCAAATTTGTTGATATCATGTAAAAATGCAGCTGTAATCAGGTTCATTTTTTGGGGGTCATCAATATCAAGTATATCTGCCAATTGATAACAAAAGCACATAACATTTTGTGTATGCGCTTTTAATGTCTGATTTTGTTTTGCGCCATATTGTAAAATATCAGGCATCATGTGAATACCTTTATTTAATAACAACTCCATTAAACGAGGTGACTGTTGTTCGGTACATTCATCATCGATGAGTCGTAAAATCAATGACTCTGTAGTTTCTGGCATATTATCTCCTTATTTGGTTTTATAATGATTCAACATTTGGTCAGTTTCTTTCTGGGCTAACAGACGCAACCATTGAGGTTCAAGAATTTCAGCATTTGCACCCCAACCCAATGCCCACCAAAGAACTTCTCTTGGCTCTGCCACGCTCACTGTAAAAATGATACCACCTTTAGTCTGTGTAATGCACTGACTGCTATGCCACAATGTTTCTGTGATATAGTTTTCTACTTGCCTGTTAAATCGTACTTTTACGATCTGTGTGTGATCACCGGCAAACACAGAAAACGCATTTTTATGCCTAGGGACAAATTGATAGACTGAATCCCGTGAGAAAATTTCTCCTGTCATGCGAATATCAACGATACGATTTATTCTATACATATGAAAAGCTCGTTCCGACAAAGACAAACCTTCCATATAGAGGGCACGACGTTTGAAAAAAATAACATACGGATCAACGATTTGATTGTTCAAACGCTGATTATTCGGAAGTGTATAATCCATATGAATTCGACGTTTTTCTAATATAGCTTTCTGCAGAAGTTCCACTATTTCGTGTTTGCACCCAAACCCTTCTTTTAAGACAAGTTCATCAAAAAGTAGAATGGTATTTTCCCTGAGAGGCGCTGGAAGATCAGCCGCTAATTTACGAGCAGCATTCAAAGCATCAACAGTTAACAGATAATCACCAGAAGCCGATAATTGACGCATTGAAAAAATTAATGACAATCGCTCGCTGATACTTAAATCATTGATAGGTATATAGGTATCACGAATAATTTCAAACCGTTTCGCTTTTCGATTATAAACAAAATCAAAACCAATATCAGCCAGTGTTTTTTTATCTTTATAAAATTGTGCCTTGCTGGTTAAAAATTTTTGATACACTTGCTCAGGTGTCTGGCATGGATTAGTTTTGATTTCCTGAACAATTAGGATCAGCCTTTTAATTCGTTTATATATATCGTTTTTGTTATTCATCGAAATAAATATATAACAAAACATATTGCATGACAAGTTTATAATTTTGCTTAGTCTATATCTGTGTAGACTGGAAAGGAAAAGGTGCAGGCGGGAAAAATGGTTCCTGATGGGTGCATTCCCAAAAAGTCGGAAATTTCTTTGCGCAAAAGTCGCTGAAATATGTAACCGAGGGCTTTCAATCCATAGCTGTCAGGCTAAGGCAAACCCAGCTACGTTGCAGCGTAGGGCTAAAGCCGGCTATGCAAATAATCATGCTTGAAATGCAACGAGTTAGATAGCATCTTTAAATATCCCCCTTTATAAATACTCCTAAAAATACTTCTTCCACTACTTCTCATACTACTTCTTGAATTTTATTTTTCTGCTCTATTGTTATCCTCGTATGACTTGAATACTATTGTTATCCTCGTATGACTTGATACTAAAACGTTGACTTTTTTATTTTAACCATATATACCTTTTTCAAATTATTCTGATTCTATTGGATTTTGGGGAGCAATAAATTCAGATACTTATATTATACTTTGTTCGTCCTTTTTTTAGAATCAGAATTTACAAAATTTATAAAATTTTCAGAATTAAGAATAGAGTTCTATATAATACCACTAATATTTTCTTAATTCTGAAAATTCATTTGAGTGTAACCAAAACTGCCGAAGCAAAAGTTTATTCTCATTTTTTGAACCAGGATTACGCTGAAAAAGATGAATAAGATGAATTTAAAGTGTCTTATTTCATCTTATTCAGCGTAATTCTGGTTCAAAAAGAATGAGCAAATTTTTTTCACCGGCAAATTCGGAGAATATTATGAAAACAACCATACTTACTTTCATACTCATGTTTTATTCTGTTTTTTTTGCCTTTGCTCAGGATGCAAAAGATATCATGCAAAAAGTCATTGATAGAGATGATGGGACAACTGAAATCTCAAGAGTGACCCTGTCAACGTGCAGGCTTGTAAAGAAAGGAAACACCTTTGTATGCGCTGAAAATCCAAGGGTCAAGTTGATGGACATGGTGAGAAAAGACTACGGCCCCCGAGAAAAAGATCATAAAACTGTCAGCATTATTCTACAACCTTCCTCTGAAAAAGGAATCGGTTTTTTGCAGTATGATTACGACCAAAAAAACAAAGACACAGACCAATGGCTTTATCTTTCCGCCCTGGGTAAAGTTAAAAGAATTGTATCTGGCAATGAAAATGAACCCAAAACAGGCAGTTTTTTTGGAACTGAATTTATCTATGAGGATATGGAAAGCCTACGCATTGAAGATTATTCCTACAAAATACTTGGAAGTGAAACATTTCGAAAACGAGATTGCTGGGTTATTGAGTCTGTGCCTAAACAACATCGTGCAAAAAAAAGTAATTATTCAAAATTTAGGGATTGGGTCGATAAAGAAAGGTATCTTGTTCTCAAATCTATTCTTTTCAATCGCCAGGGCAAACACATTAAAAAAATTTATTATCAAAAAATTGAAACCATCGATAATATTCTTGTGCCCAGACAGATTCTTGTTCTCAACCTGGAAACAAATCGCCGAACCTTGTTGGTTTACGAAAAAATAGCCTTTAACAAAACAGTAAAAGATGACTTTTTAACGCAAAGAACGTTAACCGACAGCGCTTTTAGAGAAAGCACACTGAAACAGTATCAAAAACAATTCTTGAAATAAATCAGCTACAAAGCCCCCTGAAACAAACTTCTTGCTCAAAATAGATATTTGTGATCAATATTTGCATATCAATAGTTCGCTTAAACGGGTCAACCTTAAAAAGAGGTTATCATGAAAAAAAATATTCATATAAGACAGCTCCCCTTGATATGTGCTGCATACATTATTGTCATGTGTTTTAACACAGCAATATACGCAGCACCTGTTTTTCTTATCCCCTCTTCAACACAAAGTCAGACTCAAAGTCTGTCTATCCCACTGACACTGAATAATTTTGATGCCTTAGCCATTGAATCCATTGATTTGCAAATAGAATACAAGTCTGATATTTTATCCGCCTCAGAGATTTCGTTGACCGGAACGATACTTGAAAACAAAAATTATTTATTCAACTTTAATACAAATTTTCCAGGAATCATCTATGTGGCCTTTGCTGCATCTAACGATTTATATACAGGAACCGGTTTGCTTTGCAATCTGGGATTTACCGTCACCGGTGTAGCTGGGGAAGCCTCTGGTATTACCTTTTCAAAAGCATGGTTGAATGATATTGCATATGAAATCTCAGATGGAACGTTCACCGTTGCCCCCAATTCTCCGCCAGACATGGAAAACATCGCTCCTCAAACCTTTGATGAAGACACATCCCATTCAATCGATATCACACTGAACGATCTTGAATCTGATCCTTGTAATTTAACATTATCTTTTGCATCTTCTAACCTCTCTTTATTACCCCTTGAAAACATAAATGTCACTGGAAACTGCGCACAAAGAACCCTTTATATCACACCAACGACAAATAACTCTGGGTTTGTAAATTTGACAATTATGATATCTGATGGATTGCAGGTATCCTCTCATACCATTGATATAACCATATCAGCCATTAATGATGAACCAGAAGTGGCAAACAGCATATCAAATCAAAGCATTCTGGAAGATAATTTTTACACGTTTACATTTCCCCTTGACACTTTTACAGATCCAGATAGCGGCGATATCCTGTCTTACATTGCTGAGCAATCTGATAGTAGTGCCCTGCCCTCATGGTTATCTTTTAATTCCTCAACCCGAACATTCAGCGGAATTCCTACCAACAATGATGTTGGCCAGATATCCATCAAAGTAATTGCCTCAGATACGTTTGCAGAAACAGCCACCGCATTATTCCAATTGACCATTAACAATGTCAATGATGCTCCGGTGGTTGCCACCTCTATTGCTGATCAAACAGCAACCGAAGATCAATTTTTTGATTTTACTGTTGACAGTCAGACTTTTTCTGATGAGGACAGTCTTTATAATGATGTGCTGACATATGCTGCTACCCTTGACAATGACAATCCATTACCTTCATGGTTGACCTTTGATCCTGAAAATCAGGTGTTTACAGGAACCCCACAAAATGCGGATGTGGCTGAGATCATAATTAAACTTACGGCAACGGATACATCTTTTGAAACAGCGTCCACCACTTTTGCGCTAAACATTGCCAATGCCAATGATGCACCGGTTCTGATGTCATTAATACCCGATCAATATGCAACAGAAGATACCCTGTTTAATTTTTCAATTAGCGCTGGAACGTTTGATGATGAAGATCTTATTCATGGAGATGCATTAACTTACATTGCTACATTAGATAATGGTCTACCATTGCCTGATTGGTTGACATTTAACTCATCGATACAAAATTTTAGCGGTACACCGCAAAACGAACATGTCGGAACGTTATCCATTCAGGTAACAGTATCAGATAGTTTCGCTGCAACAGTCTCAGATATTTTTACTGTAAGTATTCAAGATGTGAATGATACCCCACAAATTTCAGTTATTCCTGATCAAAGCATTGACGAAGACAGCGCCACTGGTGAAATCGGTTTTACCATCAGTGATGCTGAAACACCTGCTGAAAACCTGACACTATCTGGAGTTTCATCCGATCAGGCTTTGCTACCCAATACAAACATTATCATTTCTGGAACCGATTCATCACGATCAGTAAGACTGACCCCTGCATCAAATAAATTTGGATCCGCAACCATCAGTCTATATGTTTCTGATGGTGCATATACATCAACAACAACATTTGCATTGACAGTTAACTCAGTTAACGACGCACCGATAGTTGAAAATTCAATTATGGGTCAAACCATTGATGAAGATACCGCCTTCAATTTTTCTTTTGCTCTCAACACATTTAACGATTTTGATCTGGCAACCGGTGATGTTCTGACATACAGTGCTAAACTGTCTGACAATCAACCCTTACCGGAGTGGTTGAATTTTAATTCCAGTACACGAACATTCAGCGGGACCCCATTAAACAGTGATGTTGGCCTGTTATCGATCAGTGTTGTTGCCACGGATATGCAACTGTCAACCGCAACAGATACCTTTGATATGATCATTAGCAATTCTAATGATTATCCGATTCTGCTAAATTCCATTGCTGATCAATACGCAACTCAGGATGACGTGTTTAACTTTGAATTCAACGCCAACACCTTTTTTGATGATGACACCATTCATGGTGATACTTTGACATATACCGCAAAATTATCCAATGGAACGGCATTACCGACCTGGTTGACCTTCAACGCAATCACCCGAACATTCTCAGGAACACCGACAAACGATGATGTGGAGAATCTTTCCATAGACCTTACAGCAACAGACTCGGAAGGTGCCTTTTCATCTGATACTTTTATTATATATGTCCAGGATATTAACTATGCACCGACCATCAGTACAATTCCTGATCAATCAACCGATGAACTGAACCCAACGGTGCCGGTAAATTTTAATATCAGCGATATAGACTCAATACTGGTGAGCGTTGCTGCTGTCTCAACGGATCAGCTATTGATACCCAATGATCATATTTATTTAAGCCATACTGGTGATACGTATA
>PEAL01000007.1 GCA_002753725.1 Deltaproteobacteria bacterium | reverse complement strand
ATGGGGAAATGGGGTCACATCTTGATTATTACACTTAATGAGAGTTGTTTTAGATTTTGATTTAACGAATAAATTAAGTGTAATAATCAAGATGTGACCCCATTTCCCACTCTACTTAAAACGATTTCATCATCACTTGCTAAATCTTCGGTTTTATACAGCCATGAAGAAGCAGTGTTCTCTACTGAATTATTTAAGCTTACTGAATATTTAGCCGCATCACTTGAAGCTTCAAAAAAAATATGTGAGGCAACTCTTCTTTGCTTGAAAGCTGATTTATATAGTCTAGGCATACCAGGGCGAACACCACGTCGTTGCAAGGATTCATCATCTACAATGCCAGATGCTGCTGCAGATAGAACGCCGATAGCTTCAAGTATATTGCTCTTGCCGCTGCCATTTGCACCGATAAATATATTCATTAATCCTGGAAAAAATTCCTGATTAATGATGGATTTAAAATTACGAACAACTATTTTGGTTAACATTGCAATGATTTCTCCATCCTGCATATTTTCATTCAGATAAACTGTCTCGTTATTGAATGAAAGTAATGGCTTTACATTTTTTAGTGATACATCACCAATATGGTTTTCAACTTTTTCGGAATATCTTCAATTTGATCAACACATTGATACACAATGCCCTTTGGTTGTTTTTGATTTATTTGTTTTCCAAGTTCACTTTTATGACCAATCTCAATAAAAACTGTAACAATGTAGTTTAATTGTGAAACTTGAGTCAAGCGAGGATATATCTCTTGCCAATTTGATATTTCGCCATCAGTGATAATGGTGAATACACTTTTCTTATTGCTAACTTTTTTTAAAATTCGATCAAAAACATGCGTGTCAAGAGATGTCCATTTACATTGAGGGGTCAATATATTTTTTTTTATACCATGAGTTCGACTACTATAAACTTCTGTCAAGCTATCGAGCCCTTTAAACTTTGTTTTTGTTGAAAAGTTGACTGTTCCAAATTGAATATTTTTATCGTATGTTTTACAAAGATCATACAATCCTTTCATTAATCCATAAACTACCCGCATCAATTTATGATATGGTATTTTTGGGTTTGTATGATAATTTTTTATATGGGTCATACTTCCTGAGGAGTCAACAAATAATATCCAGTTTTCAGGTATTTCAATATTAATACTAATGGGAATATCCGAGTAAATTGATTTTTCAACCTCTATATATTCATTCAATTGAAAGAATCCATTGTTCAGGTTCACCAACACAGGTAGTCCGGTGCTTCTTTGAAAAATATCAATGGCATTGAAGTTCAAACACGAAACTTTTTCAGCAGTAAATAATTCACTGCTGACCAATTTCCATTCCTTAATTAGAGTATATTCAATGGATTGTGGATCCCCTGCATCTTGTTGGACAAAAATGATAGGTTCTGCATTTTGTTTAAAGTAGTTATCCAAAACCATCAATGATAGCGGTTCTATAGATTGTTTTACAATTTTTTCTGAAATCTTATCTGATTCATCAGAAGGGAAAGCGCTTAATATATCATCTAAGACTTTTCCCAATTCTTCTTCATTTTTCTTATCATTTCTTCTTTGTTTTGATTTATCAACAGATTTTTCATCTTCTGAATTTTCATCATCTTCTGCTTGATCAATGTTTTCGTCATATTCTGTAGCATTTGAAGATTGATCATCAGCAGAATCTTCATCCTCTGAATCTTCATTATTTCTTGCTTGATCATTATCTTCATCACCTGCTTGATCATTTTTTGATTGTTCATCATCTGATTGCTCACCACCACCAGAATTATCATCTGATGACGTATCTGGATCAAAACTGCCTTGTTTTTGGTACGTGTTTTCAGCGATATATGGCGCCAATGCTTTTATAAAGCCTTTGAGCGCTTTATATCTTAATTGTTCATTATTCAGAATATTGATAATCATTTTTAGCAGCTTGTTGGAGTCACTTTGGCTATCTTTTTTGTTTTTTATGGTGTCGATAAATCTATCAATTAATTTTATATAAAATTTTTTTGAATGAAGAGGGTCAAAAATATGAATTTCTCTATCTGTTACTTCATCAAAAAAGCCTGTGAACATGTGACGCAACACCTTTATAATGGTTTGCTGGCTTAATTTATGACGATTCAATGCTTCCAAAAAAACATTGATGGATAAATCTCTAACATCAATTGAATTGTATGAAAGATAGCTATAAAACAAACCGACAAAGGCAATGGGAATATCAGTGGTATTATTTTCTGCGCTCATGATATAAATCATAGGAATAATACCAGAAGGAAATAAAGGGATAGGTAGTTTTTTGATATTACGATTATTTTTACTAAATGTATAGGCAATATTATCTTTTAAATTATCAATATCTGCTGATTCCGAACGATAAAGAAAATTAAGATTTACAACAACATCCCACACAAGATTTTTACAGTTGTTGACCTTATTTACCATCTTGCTTTCAGAAATTGCTGGCAGAGCTTCTTTGATGCCCTCATAAAGCGCTACATTTATAGCACGTTCATCTTCGCGTGAGTCAGGACATAACAATGGATGATACAATTCGTGAAAAAGAACAAAGATAAAATTATCAATATGCAGATGATATGTTTTTTCAAAAGGCGCGATGTGTTTATTTTTATTTAATCGATATAATAAAGGAAAGTCATTATCATAACGTGGTATGATTTGGTTCAATAAATCTTTGTGCCATTTCACTGCCTGTCCAATTTTGATCCAAATCGCTTTTCCATTTGTATAGGCTTGAAATGTTGGTTGATCGTTATTTTCCTTTACTTCAATATGTAATGGCACATCACCATAAAGCGGATAACAGATCATGACTGTTTCACGCCATAGTTGACTGGCAGTTTTCAAGCAATTGTTGATCGTTTGTTGACTCACTATTGGTCACCCAGTATTCTTGGCAGTCTTTGCAAATATACACACGGCACAACCAATCCCATCATTTGACGAACCTTTTTAAACGTGCTGTTGATTACGCCCTTTGCATTTTCATTATCCAATAATGGACGCTGCGTTTTTCGGATTGTTTCTGTAATTAAAATCTTGTTTTCTTTGACAAACAATACAAGTGTCAGTAAATCTGCTATAATATTAATGATCAGCATATTGGATATGAAATTTTTGTTTTTTATATCCTTTGCGAGATTATTTTTCAGACAATCAATTATGGTTTCACAAAAGACATCAATCTGTGCATCCATTGATTGAGATGATGATTTTTTTTCAGCGTATTTTAAAAGATACCATCTAAGGGACATACTGTCTGACCAAATATCAAAAACAAATGATTTATTCATGTCTTTTGAAAGCTGGCTACATACCTTTTTGGTCAACAAAAAGTAATGATTCAAAATTTCCAATAATATTGTATTGATCTGTTGTATTAAATCTTTGTCACGTAATTGACGACCTATTTTGTTCTTAATTAATAATGTCATACACCAAAAAATCTCTTTTATTGAAACAGGATTTTGAATGTATTCATTAAAGCTGACAACACAATTTTGGCTCATATCAGGCTTACGTCTTAAAGCTGTTTTTGCTGAAAATATCATCACCATCATGTTTGCCAGCTTACGAATATTTTTGGTATCTCTGAAAATAAGTGGTGTTTCAAAGTGGGAGACAAATGATTTGAATTTAGAAAATTCATCTGTTTCTTTGGAAATAAGTTCAGAATTAAGATCTGAAAACAATTCTTTTTTTCCTATCATCTCTAAAAGTTGACCAATCAATTGTTTCTCAGAAATATATATTTGCTTCATTTCTTGATTTAATATCATAATGGAAATATCTAAAAACTCTTGAGCTGATTTCAAAATTGGGAATTGATGTTTTTTTGCATTGGTCATCCATGCATATATAGAGAGCCAGTCCTCATGGATCAGTTTTTCAACTGATTTTGATGGATTATTTTGAATGTCATTTTTCGTTTCAATTTCTTGGGTTATAGAAAACTGATTAAAATAAGAAATCATTTTCTTTATGAACGATTGATGTAAGTCTAACTCATTTTCAGTAAACCATGCGGTTGAACCAACGCTTGAAATATCACCCATAAAATCGATTTTTAAAAAGCGATTTTCAACCGCAGCGTCCAACAATGATGTTCCTTTGAATTTATTATCAATCTCAGCCGGTGGATTTTGAGCGCCAATAACCATAACACCTTTTCGCAATGTATTGTTATTTGAATTGTTTTTTCGGACTTCTGGGATGGCAATACCTAATGTTCCTTCTTCACCACTTACATAGATTTTTCCATCCAATAACTGAAGAAGGCTTTGGGGATCGCCACGATTAATTTCATCAATAAACAAAGCGCCTATGCGCCCAGTAGCTTGTTTATCAATGACCATTCTGGGGAATTCATCTTTTTTGGCAATGGCCTTTAGAAAAGGTTGAAATACATTATTGGTAAATACATTGCCACTTAACCGATAGGTTGAATAGCTTTGTGAAGGAAAAATGGTTTTTAGAAAAATTTGAGAGGTATATGTTTTTCCAATACCTGTTTCGCCCTCAAAAAGAAGTGGCATATCTAAAAGAAGTGCTGCGAAATACAATTAAAAAGAACACGATTCAATCTCATCTTTTTTTAAAACCCTGGCTCGACCAAACAATTCTTCAACTTTTGGATGACTTGTTTGATTATTCATGGATAACAGAAATTGTGGTGATGGAACTATTTTTTGGTCAGCTATATGATAAATGGCTTGAATAAAAGATAGCAGTAAACAACTGTGTAAATACTCTTTATCTTTAAGTGGTGATGTGTTTGGAATGGTATCATAAAAGTGTTTAAAAGCGCATTCTGAATTGTCATTCATTTCTAACTTTCCTTTTTTTGTAATGTAAGTTTAAATTTTATTCAAAAGGATCCTTAGGTTTGGCAATTATACGACCTTTTGCAGATTTATTCCATTCTGATTTTATTATATTTGCATTATCTAACCATTCTTGTGCAGTCACAATCAATTTTTTTAATGTTGTTTCAATTGTATCGTCATTATTATTTTCCATTTGCTGTTTGATTGTTGAAATTGTTTTGCAATGATTATTTAACTCATTAAAAAGGTTTGCTTTATTGGTATTTTGTTGTTTAAGAGTTTCCTGATGTTGATCAAGCCATTGGTTTACAAGAGGGAGTAAAATATCCTCTTTTCCATTTAACTGATTCAAAATTTCTTCTTTTTCACTGGTTAGTGATTGAATCGTGTTCTTTTTAATTGTATTGAGTTGGTTCATACTATTGACATCTTTTTTTAGGTTTTGCAATTTTTCCTGCTCAATCTTTTCATTTTCTTCAATTTGTTGAATCTCTTTTTCATAATCTGCTATCTGGTTTTTTGTGTTTTGAATACTTGTTTCCAGATTTGAGTGTTGATGATCAAGATTTTCTAATTTGGTCTGATTTAACTGCAAATCATTGGTTAGATGAGAAACGTTTTTTTCAAGAGATACAATTTCTTTTTGCATGTCTGTTTTGGTTGATTGCAATGTCTGAAATTCACTATTAGTGGTGTCCAATTTTTTTTGAGTATCAGCAATGCTATTTTTAATTGATAACAGTTGACGTTTTGTTTCCCGATAATTTTTGTTTAATGTATTCAGGTCAAGTCCACTGGTAATGAATTGATGTCTTTTATCCAGATAATCGTTTAAAAAATTTCGGCGGTAAAAAATGGCATTCAGCTTATCTTTTAATGTCATAAATATCTCCAGTATAACATTATGTTGTTATGGATTAATGTTTTTCTTTTTTTCTTTTAAAAAAACGTCCTAATCGTGATGCTCGTTTTTGGGGGCAACTGTTTTCAATTGTGTTTTGTTCATTGCTAATTGGTGAAGATTGGTTTTCAGTTTCAACAGGTTTGTTTTCTTTGGGTTGTTCTGAAACAGGAGGTGTTAAAACAATATGAGGTTCAATGGTTATATTTTTTTCATTGGTGGAAATATTATTATCAATATCATGATCGTTGTCTATTTGTTTTTTAGAGTTCAGTGAAATATCCTCTTCCTCATCAAATTCTGTTTCTGCATCATATATAGTTTCTGATAAGTCAGATGCTTCTTGTGAAGGTTCTTGATTATTGTTTTGTTGTATGGCAGGGCTTTCGATTTCTTCATTTTTTGATAGTCCAACCTGGGTTTCAATGGTGTCATCGGCTTCAATTGCTGTTTTTTTTTCTCCAATATGTTCCTTTTCATCAATAATTGAGTTTTCAACAGGCAGTTCGTCATTGTCGATTTTCTGTAATGATTCTTTTTCTGGTTCTTCGATTATTGAAGGTTCGATGTTGTTATTTTCGCTTATATTTTTTTGCTCAATTTGGTTGTATGATTCATATGTGACCTTTTCTAATTCATTATCATTTTGAATGTTTTGCTCAGTCTGCATGAATTCAGAACTCAGGTTTGATTCATTAATTAACTCATGTTCAACATTTTCAATTGTTAAAGCTTCGTCATTGAGCTTTTCTTGAGTATCTTGTAATGCAGCACTGTTTTCTTCATTTTGTTCAAGATTCGGAAGACTATTCTGCTCCATTTTTTTCACAATGGTGGCTTTATCTGAAGCCAACATCATTTCACCACCAGTTTCTTTATCAGAAGTAAGAATTTCAGTTAGAGCTTTCATTGAAGCATTAATTATATCCTGATCTTCACCTCTTGAATCATCAATTGATGTAAGCAGTTCCTCTGCTTTTTGTTTTTTATAAGCTGGTAAGGACTCACCTTTTGCAATTTTTGCAATTGTATCAAGTATGGCTATTCGTGTATCTTTATGCCAATGTCTTTCATTTACATCTCTGCCGAAAGTTTTAAACAGGAATTCCTGTGTTAAAGTATCTCCTATGGAAAGTATTTTCATCGTGTTAAGGGTTTCCATGATAAATTCACGTTCTGGATTTTTTTGAGGAAGTAATTTGTCTATTGAGCTATCGGTTGGTCTTTTTTGATAGACTTTTTTGTATGTTGTTTCTGGTAAAGCTGTTAATTCATCATAGTAGTCAACACCTATTTTCCATGAATTTTTATTTGAATGGGTTCGTAGGACACGAATATGATCTGAAGCTTTCTTGCTGATAACAGGTTTTGATTTTGATTTTTTAATAAATTTGTCACATTTAAATAAGCTTGGTTTGTTTTTTATATGAAAATCATTTTGCTTTTTGAAATTAATGGATTGTTTTAATTTTGAAATACATTGTTTATTGTAAAAACCTGCAATTATATGCATACTTTGATTTAATGTATAATCACAATTATTTTTAATTGTTATTGCATAAACATCATAACAATCACCATCTGAACCAAATTTTTTGTAAGTGTAAGCAGTTCTATTACTTGATAAAGAGCATTGATTTATATATTTGTTGTTGTTTGTTAAATCACTTTTATTTAAAACACAACCATTTCCCTTACATGGAAGATTTAAAAATGCTTCTGGATCAATAGATTCTTCCAAATTAAATCCACCAGCATCAAATGTTCGTCCTTAATCTTCAAACTGCTGAAAAAACCCAATCAATTTACGCCGAATATGATTATTATTTCTATTGGCTATAGACTGAATTGACTTTATTGCTTCTATGGCATTACTGTAATATCCATCTTCATCTTGAATGTCCTTAAATATTCCCTCAATAAGCAATTCAATACCATTACTTAACAATGCAATCGTTTCTTCTATATTTTTAACAATTTCATTGTATTGTGTTTCAAATTGTTTTGATTTATCATCCCTGCATACTTTGAAAAAAATAAATTTTTTATCTTGAATATTCCGATACAATTGATTTCTCAATTCCTCAAGAGATTCTTTTTGTAAGAACTTAATAATGCTGTTAAATATTTCACTAATGCCTGTTTCTCCCATATTCTGTATGACCAATTCCCAATTTCTGATATTAAACAAATCATCTATTGCTTTTTTTCTATTTACATCAGCACCATCAAAAAGTTGGGAACAAGTGGATTCCATTGTGGTTTGAATTAAATCAGGAAACAGTTTTGTAATGCTTTTTATTTCTTCCATCAAGTGGGTACGATTTTTTACATTCTTTTCTATAGATAGCCTTGATTTAAACTCATCAAGCACTTCTTTCCCAATATGCTGTGCAATGGTTTTTAAAGAGGAATTGCTTAGTTTTCGAATGTTATCAAGTGAATCTTTTCCTGCGTTTTGAAAAATGTAAAAAATCAATGAGGGGTTCTCTAAGCGAAAAGTTTTTACCCTGGCAAAGTTAGAAGCATACGTTGTAAGTGTTTCGATAGACGATCTTCTTACAGTGCTATCTGGTTCATATTGTTCGATACATCTAAATCCAATGGATGCAATAGCGCGAGTATCTTCTGTTAATTTTATAATCGCCTTCATGGCTTTGATTTTAAATTTCGCAGGCATTTTATCTGTTTTGCTGTCCTGTATATCTTCATAAAAAGTTTCAAAAATAGTTAAGAGATCTTCTTTGCTTGTTTTATTTTTTACAGAATTGATTAACCATTTTCTATTTGCTTCTGAATATTCCAGTCCAGTTATTTGATGCCAGAGTGCGGTAATTGCTCTGGAGTCTTCTTTTACACCCAGATTTTCAAGTAAATAAATTTTTTGATCAAATCGTTTTTCATCATTTCCAGTAGTCTGAGCCAGATATTGAAAAATTTTATCAAAATAATATTTGTATGTTTTTTGAACCAGCGTAGCAATCTTATGTTCATCAATATCTGAATATTTTTGAAAGGCGGCATACAGCATATTTGTTGCTTTTTCAACATCACACGCACAAATTCTTTCAAACAATTTTTCTAAATCTTCTGGTAACTCTTTATTGCCATTATTATTGGTCATGGTTGATTTATTATTGGACTGTTTGTCATCTATTGGCATGTTTTTATCTCCTTACCATATTGAAAAGCTGGTTAATCGATCATCCACAAAAACGTCAACATTACCAGTATTTTGAATTTTTAACTTTAAACAAATCTCTGCATCACTTCCTAATGCGCCTTTGATTGTTTCAATATTTTTGCTATTACCACTTCCAAAAAATCGATTAACCTTAATCAAAAAATGATCTTGATTTTCATTAGCAGGAACAATAGAAAATTCTTTAATAATTCCCTCAGAAATATCCTCCCCTTTTTGTAAAAAGACAACATTTTTGGCAATAAGTTTATCATTATCATTCTTTTGATAAAGCTCTATGGCAAAGTCGCTGTCTGAAATGGGAATGATGCGCTGTTTTTCACATTTTGACCACAACCACCAGGCAGCACCATGAACACAGGCCTCAAATGGAAATTCATCTTTGCACAAATTGCTTGCCATTCTTGAGGGGAATTTATCTTGATCAGCTTGAAATAATTTTGACCATATTTTTTTGAGAATTGATTTTGAAAAGTCAGGCAGGCGTGAAGTTCCTCCTGTATAAAGAAAATAGGTTGCGATCAAAAATAATGATTTATTATTCTTTAAATCATCTGGCAGTACAGAAATGCAAGTATCGGCCAGATGATCATAAAAATCATTTTTTTCGAGAATCTCAATAAATATATCTTTTGTGATTAATTCTGCCAGTTTTGAGTTGGTTGTTTGAACAGAAGGCTCAGTAAATGAAATCTTGATGGTTTCACAATCATCAAAGGTGCATGAAACATTTTTTTCAGTGGCATATGCATGAATCCATTTTGTGATTTCAGTACCCGCATATAGAATATTATTACATTTTGTATTGAATGTCTTACCGGATTTAAGAGAATCAAAATCAATGGTTTCAAAAAAGGTCGCATCAGCAGAAAAACTTCCAATATCCATACATAATACATCCTGTTCAGATTCTTCATCCTGAAAAATGCGATAACCAACCGCAATCGCAAGCGCTTCATCACAAAAGTGAATCACCGATTGTTTGTCTAATTCTGAATAATTGGTGATAGCTGTTTCCAAAACTTTCTTGAAATTTTTTAAATACAAATGTCGCTCTTCTGAGTCTTGAAAAGCAGGAATCGTAAACACAATCCTGTCATTGACACTAAACGATAATTTTAAATGTTCAAAAAGTTTTTGAAAAAAATCACCGCATATATGGATAATTGCATTTATTTCAGATTGATTGGAATGTTTAAGTTTATTTTTGAGATTGCTGTGATAGTTCTCTTTTTTATTTGGATCAGATTCATATTGTTTGGCCTCACTTCCAATTAATTTTCGATTTCCATCAATGAAAATACATGATGGTATCAGAAATGAAGGATATTGAGGGTTGTAGTGGAAACCAATTGTCTTATGTGATAAAGAAACCGGCTCTTTTCTGGTTGTTTCAGTTGTTTCAAGTAAAGCGATATTGGTATTTGAATTGCCAAAATCAATGGCATAATATTTCATGGTCTACGTTCCTTTATGCACATTCTAAAAACAGAATTACTCGTCGATATTAAACGACTTATTTCCTGATATTCATTGGATTCAAAAATGCGAACATTATCGCCATCATCTGTAATTTCATTGTATTGATTCGATTTATGCGATAATTGTTCATTTTGAAGTAATTGTTGATGATTCTGATATGGTAAAAGCCGAAAGCCATTTTTTGAGTGACCATAAAATGGTTCAATATCCAATTCCTCAGAAAGCCAATCACAATAAGCTCTGGCAGCAGCTCCATTAACACCTCGAGCAGGTTCATTTTCATCCAATTGGTCATAATATCGTAAATATTTACCATCAAGTTCTTTATTTATAGCTGCTCCTTTTTGCCAATGAGGTTTAGCGCTTAAAAACGCATCATAGGCTTTTTTTTTAATTAGATCTGAAATCCATAGACCATTCAATCGTTTTAACCCAATACATTGAAATACAAGTGGCTGTAAAATTATTTTTAAAGCAGGAACATCTGGAATTCCATTATCTGAATAATCAAGCAGAGATCGGATAATGGCGTTCAGTTCTATTTCAAACTCAGGATTTTGTGTATTCAGGGCAATTGTATCATCATCTTTAAACATCAAATCATCGATATTTTCAATTTCTTTTCCCAACATAAATTCAATCAATAAAATACCAATTGCAAATTTTCTTAACCGCCAATCTTTGTGATCAATATCAGTTGCTTCCAAAGGTACATATTTAAGATCAAGATGTTCGAAAACAGTGGAAGCCCAAATATCTGATGAATTTAATTGTTTTGAACCATTCTTTTTAATGATTGACCGTACTAAAGATGTAAGATCCTTTTTTTCTTTTATGAATGTATCGAAATCAAGCAATGTTTTATAAAACAGAATAATATTCTCATTTGGTGATTTCTGGATGTTTGAATGTAGCATTTTAATCAAAGTCCTTTATTGTTTTTCTTATTTATAAATTGGATAATCTGCATTATTTCGCACTTTTTCTTTAGATTCTCAAGCAAATTATTTAAAATTTACCATAGACTTCTGAATTATATGTTTGATTTTTTCATCGAATTTTCGCTCAGCTATTAATCCTCGCACTTGGGTGGATATCAGACATCTACAGCTCTTGAGTGGTGTTCAGCGTCTTTCATCATCATAGTCTATCATTTGCATCAGGCATTGTAATTCTTCTTGCGTGTTTTGTATTTACAATCAATAACCGGTTGCGTGGATACTCAGTTTTTATCCCTTTTGAATAATACTGTAAAACAAACTTAATTGCATCAAGCACGTTTTCAGTCCTCAACGACCCAAGTTTACGAGGATAACCAGTACTTATACAGAAGGCTTTTTTGAGTAAATATGAAAAAATGTATGTTAACAAGAAACTTGATATCATCATATAAATACACTCCATTTTAATCAATTCAATATATAAAAAATATTTGATTTTAAATTTTTTAAATGAATCAAAAATGATATGTCAATAATTATTATTATCAATTAAAAAGTCCGTTTGCTTGGTATGTATTTTGTATTCTGCATATTAACTTATTTTATTCATCTACAAAGAGTAAAATTTAAATTTGTGTCATAAAAATTATTTTTAATCACAACCAATAACAACAAGCCAACAAATAAGCTGTTAAGCAGCTAACTTCTCTTTTTCTTGATAAGTCTGAATTACAGCCAGACTATCAGGGCCTAATAAAACTTCTTTACAGGTATGACATATTGTTTGAGGAACATTATAAGCCATACCTCTAATTTTACTTTTATGATCGGCCCATACATGCTCTATTGAGTTGCTACCGCATAAGGGGCATTGAGTTATGGATTTTCTATCAATCATAATGACCTTTTCGATGAAATTAAAACATAAAACTTAAGTTTGCCATTTAATTCAGCAATTTTTCCTTTGGTATATATAAGTAAGTTATCATATGTGAAACTTTTTATGATGTAAAGTTTTTCCTTTTTTCCTGTTACTGGATGTTTACTATTAATGACTTTATCAATGTTTGATGCATTCAAAATTGATTCTAAAGCATCTTCTATAATCAACCCATCAAATTCTAATTCATTATTAGCTTTCATTGTAAACTGATAATTGCCTTGAATAATAAGTCTTTTAATCTGTTTAAGTTTATGATTCATTTTTTTATTTAACCAAAATTCGTTATTTGCTCAGACGTTGCCTTCAAAATACTTTGGCAGGTGCCTGAAATAAACACTGTCGCGTGGCTGCTCAGCTTTCATCTCCACGCACTTTGGGTGATGTCAGATATTTAAACTGTCGCGTGGCTGCTCTGCTGTCATCTCCACGCTCTTTGGGTGATGTCAGATATTTAAACTGTCGCGTGGCTGCTCTGCTGTCGTCTCCAAGCACTTTGGTTAAAGTCAGAGATTTAAACTGTCGCTTAGTTGCTCAGCGTTTTACTCATCATAGTCAATCATTTGAATCAGACGAATCATAGTTCTTTTTGCGTGATTTATTGTAATGTCGGGTAAGCGGGGGCTGTTACCAGCCCACAAAACTGTTACCAGTCTACACGCTCCCCTAAGAACCGTACATGTGACTTTCACCACATACGGCTCAAGCATTTCTAAGGCCTTTTTCAAGACCCAGCTTTCCAACCTTCCATTTTTGACTATGGACTTGCCTATGACAGTTAGGATGAAGAAGTACTATATTTTCATTTGTATCTCTTCCGCCATCAGTTCTCCAGATTATGTGGTGTTTATGCCATCCACTTTCTTCTGTTATATATTCCCGACACACCGGACATAATCCGTTTTGTTGATGCCATAGATCGTAAATCCTGCTCCGATACCTCAGCGTTTCCGTCGTTTTGTTCTCCAATCGACGTTCAAAGTACATTTCCCATTCTGGATCGTATGGGTTGGCATTACCTTTGATCTTTATATGCCGCTTTATCCGAACATCCATTGCCTTCGTCAAAGTTGCCTTTTTTCCATCTCTCTTCCCAAAGAAGCACCAATCTCTTCCTTTTTCTGTTCGATAGAAATATCTTTGTTTTATCCAGCTTCTGGATTTTGTTGGATGTCTCTTTCTCGCCCACTTCCATAGTGCTTTGGTTATTTCAAAATCCACTTCTCCAAATACCTTCTTGCTTACTACATGTCGGTGGAAATTTGCCCAACCTCTGATCTTGGAATTTAATTGCCAAACCAGATTTATTGGATGTGCACTTTGATTCTTTTTAATGACCTCTTTTATGTCTGTCAAAAAGTTTGTGACATTTTTCTTCGCGGGTTTTATTAAAAGCTTGTCTTTGTATTTTCTGACATTTTGGCCCAGGAAATCAAAGCCTTCGCTGATATGTGTTATATGGGTCTTTTCCTCTGAGAGTTCAAGACCTCTTTCCCCTATATGTTGCTTAACAAGAGGGATGATTTCGTCTTTTAGTATTTCTTTTGAAATACATGTAATTATGAAATCATCTGCATATCGGATCAAATGAACTTTGAGTTTTCTGGAAAATCTTTCTTTCAGCTTACTTTCCAATCCATCCAATGCAATGTTAGCTAATATTGGAGATATTATTCCTCCCTGCGGCGTTCCAGTTTCTGTCTGGTATTTCCGACCTTTTTCCATGTAGCCAGATTTCAGCCATTGATTCAGAATCCGTTTATCCATTGGCACATTATTTTCTAACCATTGATGAATGATATAATCAAAGCAGGCTTTTATATCTGCTTCCAAAATCCATACTGCAGATGTTTTTTGACTTAAGCATGTGAAACATTGCTCAATCGCATCCGCTGTACTTCGGCATTCTTTAAAACCATACGAATTCGGGTCACTTGTACACTCCGCTATTGGATCTAACGCCAATTTCCACAGAGCCTGCATGGCTCTGTCTTTCATTGTCGGTATTCCAAGTGGACGCTTTTTTCCATTGCTCTTGGGAATGTATATCCTTCTGAGTGGAGACGCCCGATATCCTTTCTTTCTCAGTTGTTGGATACCATCTGATTTTCGATTTGGGGTATTCCATAGTTCCCTATCAATACCCGCTGTCCTTTTGCCTTTGTTTTCGGTTACTCGCTTGACGGCCAAGGCACGCCCACCCAACGAGCGGGTCAGAATATATTGTAAGGCTCTGACGAGCCTGTATTTTCCTTCCCGAAAAGCCTTCACAATACGCACTTGGAGACGACGTACGTTTCGATTGACATTCTTCCAGTTGATTTCATGCCATTCTGTCGTTTCACGCAGGCTCGCGCCAGTAGCTTCTATGGCTACTCCCAATCTACGAACTCCTGTTTTTTACTTCGTTCTCAAGTTATCTTGTGATGAAACACCATTTGGAAGTCTGCACCCTTTCAGGTCAGGGCAAAGTTTGAACCCTTATTCGCCTCATTACAAGACGACATTCGCTTTCTCCAAAATCCCATACCCACTTACCTATCGCCTCCCCTTGCGGTTCGGTTTCCATTCTCATGGAGATAATTGGGCTTACTTCGTTCCGTATAAATACCTTACAAGTGACTTAGGCTCCACCTATAGACCGGCGACGCTACATCTGTGTCAGAAAAGATACAAGTTTCTGAACTTGGCCGATTACTTTTTAGTTCAGGCTTATCAGCACCTTTAGCCTGTTTTATTTGACGATCCTTAAAGTGATTCACATATGTTAGCCATATCACTCAACCCTTGCTCCCGACCGCATTGATGCTCGCAGTCGTCATCTCCCCTCACGGCTTGATGACCATCTTAAAGGATGAGGCTACGTTGTCCCTGACGCACTTTATTCAGCAGGTAGGGTACGAGTAACAGAATACTCGGTTATATCATGATTTCTCAAGCATAACCAATATTTATACGACTTCGAGTCGCACTACATCAAATAACCGGGTGCGTGGATACTCAGTTTTTATCCCTTTTGAATAATATTGTAAAACAAAAGTAATAGCAACGAATACATTTTGTTTCAGTCTTCAACGTCCCAAGTTTACGAGGATAACGTTGAAAATAAGCGGCCACGTCCGCTTGATTGCCTGGTTATTTGAAATTTTCGATTTAGTTTATGCAGAAATTACTGGTGTAATTTCGTTTAGAGGTTTTGTTTATATACAATTTTAAACCGGTTGCGTGGATACACAGCAATAGACATGCCATAGGCATCTATGAGCACATCACCACCAGTTTACAGTCCAAGCCTACGCATCTTTTTATAAAAGCCTGCCCGGGTAATTCCTAAAATTCTGGCAGCCTGTGCCTTATTGCCTTTAGCTTCGGACAATGCATTGACGACCTGCGCTTTTTCATCTTCCTTTGTTGCAGGAGCTGGTTTACGCTTTTGTGTGCTAACCGGCTTATTTTCTCGAATTAGTTCAGATGGAATAGAGGAAAGGGTGATGACTTTTTGACTGTTCGGTGCGACAGCAAAGGCGTGTTCGATAACATGTTCAAGCTCCCTCACATTTCCCGGCCATTTATAGGCAAGGAAAAGGTTCATTACAGACGGAGAGCAGTTTTCTATATTTTTATTGTATTCATTATTAAAGTGACTGATAAAATGAGATAACAGATCCTTGATATCTTCTCTGTGATTTCTTAGGGGCGGGACTGTCAGACCGACTATTTTGAGCCGGTAATAAAGGTCTTCTCTGAATTTTCCTGCTTTTACAAGATCTGAAATCTTTTTATTTGAGGCTGAAATGATACGGCAGTTTACCTTTCTTGGAATGGCCTCTCCAACTCGCGTTATTTCCTTTTCCTGAAGCACCCTTAACAGTTTTACCTGTGAGTATAAAGGCATTTCGCCAATTTCATCCAAAAATAGTGTACCGCCTGAAGCTGTTTCAAAACAACCGGCCCTGTCTTCAACTGCACCAGTAAATGCCCCTTTTTTATGGCCGAACAATTCAGCTTCTAAAAGGGCTTCCGGAAGTGCACCACAGTTCACAGGAAGAAATATTTTATTCGCACGGCTGCTTTCTGCATGAATGGTTTTGGCGATTAGTTCTTTTCCTGTGCCTGTTTCACCTTCAATCAGTATCCTTGCATCATTTTTGGAAACAACCTGCATGATTTCATAAAGGTTTTGCATTTGTGGCGAACTGCCAATCAGTTTACCATATTTTCCCCTCCTGGCAATTTCATGCTTAAGGACTCGAATTTCATTACGTGCCTGTTTAATCAGGCTGACATCAATAAGTGCTTCAACAGCACCAATAATATTGCCATCATCATCGAACATAGGACTACTTCTGCGCATTATCGGTATTATGGAACCATTTTTATTGAGCATTTCGCATTCAACTTCACCGCCATTTTCGCCGGAAAGGAGTGGACAAAATGTTTTTTTTAAGGATACATCCTGATATGTACAAATATTGATTCTAAATTTATCACATGTAGCACCTACTATTTCAGATGCACTGTAACCGGTTAACTCTTCAGCAGATTTGTTCCAATAGACGATTTTATGATTCTTGTCCACCATAAATACTGAACATGGAATAACATCAAGTACATCCATGAAATGTTTGTCTATATTTTCAAAATATTTCATAAGACTGTTCCAAACCGATAAAAAATTAATCCCACAGAAAATAAAATAACCAGGAATATATCGGAAACTATGTTCACATTTCAATGCATCAATAATCAAGTGAAAAATTTATTGATCCAAAAACTTCTGATTCATCTTGGGTTTCAAAGGATCTGGTATGCTCCACAAAGGCAAATACCGTCTTGAATTTTCCCCAAATGATGCCAACTCCCCCCATAAAAATACCAACAACCGGTTTTTTATCGACATTGTGATATGATAGCTTTGTATTTTTTTGCTTCTTTGTATTGATAGATTTAAGATAGTCAGGAAAATATCATTCGCTTATAACATTTAAAGACTTATTAAACGCGATATTAAATTTTTTCATACGATTCCAAACAGTTGCACGAGATATTCCCAACATTTTTGCTGTTTCAGATTGATTTCCTCCGGTTCGTTCAAGTGCATCAACCAGTTCTTTTTTTTTCAGTTCTTTTTTACTGAGTACTTCTTTTTTCAATTTACTATTTTTTATCGGTTGATATTCTTCTAAAATATCTGGCGTAAAATGATGCGCCTGAATGATATTTTCCTGGCAGGCCACAAAAGCATATTCAAAGGCACCCTTAAGTTCTCTTACATTGCCGGGCCACGAATATTTTATCAACGTTTTCATAGAATCATCGGATATGCCTTTAATTTCCTTGCTGTTTTTTACACGAATTCTTTTAAAGAAATAATCGACAAGCAAAGGAATATCTTCTTTTCGTTCCCTTAATGGCGGAATATTTATGGGGATCATGTTTATTCGATACAAAAGGTCTTCACGAAACAATCCTTGAGAAATTAACTTCTTTAAATTTTTATTTGTCGCCGAAATAATGCGAACATCAATATGAATGGGTTTATGATCTCCCACTTGCTCAATAACGTTTTCTTCCAGCACCCTCAAAAGCTTTACCTGAGTAGACATCGGTAAATCTCCGATTTCATCCAGAAAGATATCACCACCATTAGCGGCTTCAAATCGTCCCTGTCTATTTTTGATAGCACCTGTAAATGCACCTTTAACATGTCCGAATAATTCACTTTCCAATAAAGATTCATTCAGTGCCGCACAATTCACTTTTATAAATGGCTTTTCATTACGTGATCCGATTTCATGAATGGCTTTGGCAACAAGTTCTTTTCCTGTGCCGCTTTCCCCTAAAATTAAAATGGGTGCATCCGATAATGCTGCATTCCTGATTAAGTCGAATATAAGCTGCATTTTTATAGAACTACCGATTATCCCATAAAAACAGTCATCAATTTTTAATTCCTGACGAATTGTTTCAATCTGATTCCCTTTTTCTATCAGCTCTGTTACATCAGTCAGTGTTTCTACACCACCCATCACTTCTCCATTTTCATCGTAAAGTAATGACGCATTTTTTGAGATATGCGCAATGGTCCCATCTTTTCGAATGATCTGGCATTTAACTAATTTTAGATGCCCTTTATTGAATAAAATGCACCAGTTGTCCTTATCATTCATTTTATTATTTCTGTAGATTCTGCAAACATCGCAGTTTAAGATTGTACATGGGGTACCAAGAACTTCTTCCTGCCTGTAACCGGTTATTTTTTCAAAGGCTTTATTGATTGAAATTATTGTTCCATTGTTGTTAACAATCATGACGCCATCTTGAATTGTATCAACAACTGTTTTCCAATAATTTGAAATTTTATTTTCATCTAAAGAATTCATTTTTTTCTCCAGAGAATTAAGCAAGGACGCTCATTAAGCAATAATTTCAGGAATACAATTTTTTAATACTTGACAAATGTTTAAATTTAAACATCAGCCATTTACTAACATAATTTATTATAATTGCAAGTATTATTACAAAAAAAGTTTTGAATATTTATAATACTTTGACATGTGTCTAAAATTAAACATATGTCAAGTTAAAAAATTAAACACTTTATCCAAAAATGGAATGAATTATCGCTATCTTGTAAAAAATTATACTTATATTATCAATTAGTTAACTCAATATTCAACATTTTCTAAAATTATGGCATTGATTTTGAAATTCAGATATTTCTTTAAACAAAAAAGTTTCTTAAAAAACAGGATATTACACAAGGAGGATACCCCCTATGCCCAAAGAAAGCACCACATTAATATACGGCACGAATTTGAGTGGCTACCGGATTGCCTACGCACTCGGAAAGTTAGGTTATAAAACGGTGCTTCTTAACAGAGGTTCCTATGTAGATGAAATTAAAAATCAGGTGTTAAGCCAGCTTCCTTTAGATTTATGCTGGGCATGCGGGCACATGCCCCAGAGGATGTTCATTGGCCTGGGAGCGATGCAGGTTTTTTATAATTCCGATATTTTAGAAGTCAATGGGTCGGCAGGTAATTTCAAAGTGAAAGTAAAAAAAAGAGACCCTTATGTCAATAATTTCATCTGCACTGAATGTGAGAAATGCATTGATGTCTGTCCTGTTGATGTCACTGTTGATGGCGAACAGCGCAAAGCCTGTTATGTTCATCGAGAAATGGCCTGGGAGAATATTTATCAAATTGATGAAACCCATTGTACCCGCTGTGGAGAATGTGAAAAAGCCTGTCCTACAGGTGCTTTAAAGCTCGATAGGCCAGAGGAAATAGTCGAAATTAATGTGGGTGCGATTATTCTATCCCCTGAATTTGATGAACCTGATGAAAACGATTTGGCCTTGTTCGGATGGAAAAAATTCCCCAATATTGTCAAGAGTGCGGATTTGGCCAGAGCATCGTTATCAACCAATTTTACACAGGAATCCTTTGTTCGTCCATCCGATGGAAAACTTCCCAAACAAATTGCTATTGTCATTACCCCTCAATTTAATCAAAAAGGAATTGAATATGAAAGCTATAATGCCAGTGCGCAGGCAATTTACAGGGCGAATAAAATCAAGGAGATTGTTCCGGAAATTGATGTCACAATATTTTGCAGAGAATATCGATGTTTCGGCAAAGGACATTGCCGAATGTATGAAAGAGCAGAAAAAAATGGTGTTCGCGTTATTCGAACACAGTCCATCAGTATTGATGAAATTCCTGATCACAATATTTCCATAAAATACGAATGGGGAAACAGTCACAAAGAACAAAATTTTGAAATGGCTATATTAATTTTTGGACAAAAGCCACCGCAACAAATGGAAAAACTGAAAAAGATTTGTGGGATTGAGGCAAATGAACATGGTTTTTGTAAACTTGAACCATTTACCTGCGCGAAAACCAATGTTCCCGGTATTTTAGCAGTCGGAGAATTTACTGCGCCAAAAGGAAACCCAGAAACAGTCTGGGAGGGCTATGGCCCTGTCAGAGAAATTCTTCGTCATTTAGGTGATAAGAAAATTGAACCCCCAAAACTGCCGCAATTAAAAAATGTATCAAAAGAAATTCCAAAAATTGGGGTTTTTATTTGCAGTTGTTTTGGTAGTTTTAACGAAAAAATAAACCTTGAAAATTTGGCAAATCGCATTAACTCCATTCCTCGTGTCTCTAAGGTTGAAATTGTGGAAGGTTGTTGTACGCCTTCCACGATTCAATCGACTGCTTCAAAAATAAAGGAATCTGGTGTCAATCGTGTTATTCTTGCTGTATGTACGCCCCTTCAAAAATTAATGAAATTTCGCAAAACAGTCACGATGGCAGGCTTAAATCCATTGTTAAGCGAGTTTATCAGATTAAGGGAAGATGTCATTCAAGTGCATGATGATCCTGAAAAAATGGAATCCAAAGCATTTGCATTAATTCATGCGGCTGCATCAAAATTAAAAAATGCCCAGGCAGCACCACCGCCAATGGACAAAATGGGATCAACAGCCATGATTATTGGCGGCGGAATTACTGGTTTGGAAGCCGCCCGCTATTTGTCTGAAATGGGGTTTCAGTCGGATATTGTTGAAAAAACTGATATTATTGGCGGCAGGGCAGCAATATTATCAACAGATATTGAGGGACATGAATTCAAGCCATATCTGGACAATCTCATCAAGGATGTGAATGCAAGCAAGCTGATAACAGTTCATACACAAACAAACATTATCAATGTTTCAGGATATGCTGGAAATTTTAACGTCTCATTAACGAAAACCGGAGAAGATCAATTTGAACTGAAACCTGCTATCGTTATTATTGCGACTGGGGCTTTGGAAAATAAAGTTGATATATACAGTTATGGCAAAGATGCGCGTGTCATGACCCAGTCAGACCTGGAACAAAAGCTAAGCCAGATAAACAATGGTCATGTGGCAATGATCCAGTGTGTAGGGTCAAGAAATCCAAATCGACCCTATTGTTCAAGAATCTGCTGTTCTCAAGCAGTTCATAATGCATTGTTATTAAAGGAAAAAGGGGTTGATGTTACCCTATTTTATCGGGATATGAATTTATATGGTTTTAAAGAAGATTATTATTGGCAGGCGATTGACAGGGGCATTAAATTCATACGATTTGATCAGCATAATTATCCCAAATTAACAGGCAGCGATGATTCATTGCAAATATCCTGTTCAGATTATGAAACAGGTGATGAATTAAAAATTTCGGCAGATTATCTCATATTGAGTGTTGGTATCGTTCCCGATATTCAAAACAATGAAAAACTCGCCAAAATGTTTAATCTTAACTTAGATGATGATGGTTTTTATGATGTCGAATCTTGCGCCTGTCCTTATGAAGACGCATCAAAAAGGTTGATGAAACCTTTTGAGCTATCATCAAATGGTGTATTTCCAGTTGGACTGGCACATTCTCCGCGTTCATTGATTGAAACCTTATTAATGGCAAGACAGGCAGCCGGTAAAGCATCGGTAGTGTTACCAAAACCCATGATGCCGCCGCCAAATGCCATGTATGTTTCAGAAGTCGATGCTGACAAATGCGTTGGATGCGGATTATGTGTTGGGGTTTGTCCTTATAATGCAAGAGAAATTGATCCTGTAAAAAAGATAGCAGTGGTTCATCCTTTTCTTTGTGAAAGCTGCGGGGCATGTGTTGTTGCCTGTCCAAGCAGTGCCGCTTTTTTAAGAGATCACAGAGAAGAACAGATGATCAGCAGTATTGATGCGCTTTTAGCTGTTTAAAAATATTTTCCACATAAAGAGCCAATCACAAAGCAAAGGGGGTTGGTCGTGTAAACAATGGATGAGGGGGTATACAGTCTCCCATCCTCATCCATTGGATACGCATGGAATTACTTCTATATAAACGTAAAAAGCAAATAATCATGTCATCGGAGAAATAAATATGTCAGATGAAAAAGAATTTATTCCAAATATCGTTTATGGACTTTGTGCATGGTGCGGCACTGGTGGAAGTGAAACTGCCGCTGCACATCATTTAAAATATCCTGAAAATATTAAGCCTTTTAGAGTGATGTGTACAGGTGCGCTTGATCCTGTTTATATTTTAAGAGCGTTGATTGAAGGTGCCGACGGGTTTATTGTCAGTGGCTGCCATCCGGGTGACTGTCATTATGATTCAGGAAATTATCGCGCCAGAAGAAGAATCGCTGCTTTAAAATCAATTTTAAATACTCTGGGACTTGACAGCGACAGAGTCTGGCTGAGATGGGTTGGACATGGCGAGGGGCAAAGGCTTGTGGATACTGCCTTTGAATTTAATGAACATATAAAAAAATTAGGACCGAATCCTTTAAAATCCAGACGAGATTCATGAGGAGCGTATAATGGATGATATAAAATGGCTTCAAGGAAAAGGAAAGCCGGGAATAAAATCTTTTTTTCAGGATATTTTAACCAGGGGTCTGATTGATACTGTTTTAATGCCTGCTAAAAATAAAAAAGGAAATTCTTATGCCTGGTTTTTAATGAATAAAGATGGTTTTTTAGAAACAAGTGACCCCATTCCACCTGTGATGACAATACAGGGGGCGAACATCCTCAAAAATATAACAAAAAAAGGCGAATCATGGTCAAAAACAGCAGTGGTACTTCGTCCATGTGAACTCAGAGCCGTTATAGAACTGACCAAATTAGAACAGATCAATTTAGAAAATATCATTTTAATCAGTTTTGATTGCCCTGGCGCTTATCCACTGACACAATATATTTCAGGCGATCAAACATCTTTAGATCAAAAATATGATTCATCCCTGTATACCGCTTCTTTTGAAACTGAAAGAAACGCCTGTATTATGTGCGATAAATTTACAGGTCAAGGTGCTGATATTCAATTGTGTTTTTTAGGTCAATCGGATGATGGCTTTTTAATTTCGGCTGCCTCTGCAAAAGGAAAAGAACTTCTGAAAGATGTCAATGGAACAAACGAAGAAAATCTTGAAATCAAAACAAAAAAACGAGACGAATTGCTGGGACAGCTTCAAAAAGAAAAAAATGAAAAACGACAGGTTATTCTGGATCGATTCAAAGAAACAATTTATGGCACGGATAATCTATTGAATGTGTTTTCAGCCTGTATCAATTGCCATAATTGCCGAAGAGCCTGCCCCATATGTTTTTGTTCAGAGTGTTATTTTGAATCCAAGGCCTTATATAGTGAAGCAGATAATCAATTAAACAGGGCAACGCGAAAAAATGCTTTAAGAATGCCTTCAGATCTTTTATTATTTCATTTAGGTCGCATGAATCATATGAGCATTTCTTGCGTATCATGCGGCGCATGCGAAGACGCTTGCCCTGAAAATATTCCGGTTTCATTGCTATTTTCATTGGTCAGCCGTGATACACAGGCTGTTTTTAATTATGATCCCGGACACAGCCTGGAAGAACCGCTTCCATTCGTTGTTTATAAGAATGAAGAATTAAAAGAATATGAAGCGCATTATACCAAACGACATCAATCTGCTTGCAATTGCAATACAAAATAAGGAGTCCACATCATGGAAAAAATTTATGACAGCCAGATGAATGTTCATGATTTTATTAAGGCAATGTTTGAGAAAAATATTGTCAGTGGACTGGGCGCATTAACACAATTACCTGACAATAAAGGCATTTCCTACTCATTACTATCCGATGGTTTTGACTTTCAAAAATGTATGCCTTTTTATCCAGTTATGCCTGCTAACGCTGCAATCGCTGTTTCTAAATTAACCAGAGAAACATCGCCATCATCGCCAATTGCTGTCTTTTTAAGACCCTGCGAACTCAGGGCATTGATTGAATTAACGAAAATCAAGCAGGCCAGATTAGATAATCTGATCCTCATCAGTTTTGACTGTAGCGGTGTGTTTCCTTTTAAAGATGGTAAATATCCAACTGAAGATACACTTAAGCGTTATGATCAATCCATAAAAGAGGCTAAAATTAATGATACGATTCGACAGGTTTGCAAAGGATGCGAAAATTATCAACCTGAAGGTGCAGATATTGCCATTTCTATCATTGGAAGAGGCGTTCATGAGAGTCTGGCTTTAAGTTTTGCCACAGAAAAAGGAAAAAGCATTCAAGAAAAAATGGGACTCACCGCATCAGAAATTCAACCATCCACTATTGAACAATTAACTTCAGATAAAAAACGCAATAAACAGGAATTATTCAAAAACACTCAGATTTCAAATTTAGATGAATTATTGGATGTCTTTGATACCTGTATTGCCTGCCGTGCATGCAGTTATGTTTGTCCCATTTGCTACTGTAAGAACTGTTATTTTGATTCGCAAACCTTTCAGTATTATCCTGAAAACTATGCCCAGCGATTAAATAAAAAGAATACGTTAAGACTGCCCCTTGACAGAATTTTCTTTCATATGGGAAGGCTCAGTCATATGGGAAGTTCCTGCGTTGCTTGTGGAATGTGTTCTGATGTCTGCCCTGTCGATATTCCAGTTTCAGAAATGTTTAAAGCAGGTGGCCAAAACATTCAAGGCGTGTTTAATTATCAACCCGGACAAAATCTTGATGAGCCAATGCCGCTTGTCACTTATCAAGAAAAAGAACTGCATGAAATGGAAGATTAAAAGAGGTGAACAATGAATGATATAAAAATAGTCGCATTCTTATGTAACTGGTGTACATATACTGCCGCTGATCTTGCTGGAACAAGCCGATTAAAATATGAGCCTGAAGTTCGCATTATCAGGCTGATGTGTTCCAGTAGAATTGACCCTGTTTTTATTTTAAAAGCATTGATGGATGGCGCTGATGGTGTTCTTGTGGGCGGTTGTGCTCCTGGTGATTGCCATTATTCCAAAGGCAATTACTATGCGAGACGAAAAGTTGCAGTGGCTAAAACAATAGCGGAAAGCATGGGGATAAATACCGAACGTATTAGATTATCATGGATTCCAGCATCTGAAGGGCCTCTATTTGCTGAAGTTGTAAATGAATTTACAGAAAAAATTAAAGAACTCGGAGATAATCCCACAAAAAATGAGGTGTACTTATGATGGACAACGAGAGCTTAAAGACATTATTTTTTGAAACGTATCACGGTGAAGAAATTGTCAATTGCATTCAATGCGGTTCATGTACTGCATCATGTCCATTAGCCTCAATGATGGACTATGGACCAAGACAACTTTTTGCATTGGCGAGAGAAGGATTCATGCAGGATGTTCTTTCTGCAAATACCATGTGGTTTTGCGTTTCGTGTTATGGCTGCACTGTTAAATGCCCAAGAGATATTTCAATTACTGACCACATGTACGCTTTGAAAAAAATGGCAATCAAACATGACTTGAAAAATCCAAAATCAAAAATGCCGATGATGTATAAATCATTTTCTGACCCTGTAAAAAAATTTGGAAAAATAACAGATACATCTGTTATTTTCCGGTATGCTTTTTTTCATCCAATAGATATCATGAAAAACAGTAGATTGGCATTCAATCTGGCGAAAAAAAACAGGTTGGAGATATTGATCCATCCCATCAAAAATCTTAAAGGATTTAAAAAAGTAATGACTAAAGCCTTAGAATTGGAGAAAAAATAATGAAATATGGATTTTTTCCAGGATGCACATATTCCAGTTCAGCCGGATATAAAGAATCTACTGAAGCGGTTTCAAAAATTTTAGGGACTGAGCTTATTGAAATTGAGGATTGGAATTGTTGCGGTGCAACGTCTTATTGGAGCACTCAGGACATACCGGCCTATGTTCTGCCTGCCAGAATTATGGCACTGGCTGAAAAACAAAACTTAAAACAAATCGTAAATGTTTGTAATGCCTGCTATTCTACATTACGTAAAGCCAAAGAAAAGCTGTCAAAGGATAACGAATTATTAGAAAAAGTAAACATCTCGCTTGCTGAAGAAAAGCTGAAATATTCAGGCAAAGTTACCATACGCCACTATCTTGAAGTTATTGTCAATGATCTTAAACCCGAGGACATCAAAAAACATGTCAATGTTGATATCAAAGATGTGATCGTTGCACCTTATTATGGATGTCAGTTAAACAGGCCCTGGGGAGATCTGGATAACCCGCATTATCCGACGATGCTTGACAGATTGTGCAAAATAATCGGTGCTGGCGTCTTATCGGATTTCTCTGCGAAAACTTCCTGTTGCGGTGCTGCCAGCATCATGCCCCATAATAAAGAATGTTTGTCTTTAAATCAGCGAATTGTCAGTGATGCTTTATTTAAAGGAGCGAAAGTTATCAGCACCATATGTCCTCTTTGTCAGTTGAATGTTGATGCCTCACAATTAAAACTCAATTTAACGAAAATTCCTGTTTTATATTTTACGCAGCTTATGGGGTTAGCATTTGGATTGAATGAAAGAGAATTGGGTATGGATAAATTGATCGTGCCATTTAAAATATAAAAATTTTTGGAGAATATACAGAAATGAAAGAATCAATTCCCAAAATTGGTGTTTATGTCTGTCATTGTGGATCGAACATATCTGGAAAAGTGAATGTTTCAGAAGTGGTTGAATACGCGACAGGACTTCCAAATGTAGAATCAGCACAAGAATATAAATTTATGTGTTCAGATCCGGGCCAGCAGTTGATCATTAGTGATGTAAAAGAAAAAGGACTGAATCGTGTCGTAGTGGCGTCATGCTCTCCGCGAATGCATGAAAAAACATTTCGGCTGGCCACACAAACAGCAGGGCTAAATCCTTATTATTTCCAAATGGCATGTATTCGGGAACATGATTCATGGGTGACTGAAAATCCTGAAAAAGCAACGCTGAAAGCTAAAGATTTGGTGCGGGGTGCTGTGGCAAGAGTGGCACATCACGAACCTTTGACCCCAAGAGTTGTCGATATTAATCCAAATGTACTGGTCATTGGGGGCGGAATTGCAGGTATGCAGGCAGCACTGGATATTGCTGATGCTGGAAAAAAAGTGTTTCTGGTTGAAAGAGAACCAACTATTGGTGGTAATATGTCTAAATTCGACAAAACATTTCCAACATTAGATTGTGCGGCCTGTATCAGTACACCAAAACTTGTTGCTGTTGGTCAGCATAAAAATATTGAACTGATGACTTACAGCGAATTAATTGATTTAAAAGGATTTGTTGGGAATTTTACAGCAACAATCAAGAAAAAAGCGCGCTATGTTGATGCGTCTAAATGTACTGGCTGCGGCATATGCTCTGAGAAATGCCCCTCAAAAAAGATTTTGTCTGAATTTGATCATCAATTGACATACAGAACAGCCATATATACCCCTTTTCCGCAAGCGGTTCCAAATACAAGAGTGATAGATAAGGAACATTGCCTGTATTTCAAAAAAGGAAAATGCAAGGCGTGCGAGAAATTCTGTGAAGCAGATGCCATTGATTTTAACCAAAAAGATGAAATTATTGATGTTGAAATCGGTTCTGTTATTATTGCAACAGGTTTTAAAACTTTTGATCCGACGCCTTTAACTCAATACGGCTTTGGGCGGTTTAAAGAAGTTTATACCAGCATTCAGTTTGAACGCGTCAATAATGCAACAGGGCCAACTTCAGGAGAAATTACAACCAAAGATGGCAGAAAACCTGAAAGTGTTGCAATTATTCATTGTGTCGGCTCAAGGGATCAAAATCATAATAAATATTGTTCAAGAGTCTGTTGCATGTATTCTATGAAATTTGCCCATCTGGTCAAAGAAAAAACAGGCGCAGAAGTTTATGAATTTTACATTGATATCCGCTCACCAGGCAAAGGTTATGAAGAATTTTATAACCGACTTCAGGAGGAAGGCACACATTTTATCCGGGGAAAGGTTTCGGAAGTAACAGATATTGTTGATGATCCTTCAGATCAAGGAAAACTTACAGTTGTCGCTGAAGACACACTTGCACGAAAAGTAAGACGCATACCTGTTGACATGGTGGTATTAAGTGTCGGTCTTGAACCATCAGAAGGCATGCAGGATATCGCCAGAATGGTTGGTTTTTCCTTAGATTCTGATGGATGGATTAACGAACTTCATCCCAAATTAGGTCCTTTAGCAACAGCATCAGATGGTATTTTTATTGCGGGCTGCTGTCAGGGACCCAAGGATATACCGGATACTGTCGCGCAAGCACAAGGTGCTGCAGGATCGGCATTATCGCTGATCAGCAGAGAAAAACTGGCCATTGAAGCAACTGTGTCAGTGATAAATCCAAATAGATGTATGGGATGCCTTCAATGCGAGAATGTTTGCGTTTATGGCGCAATTTCTTATAATCCGGCCTTAAATGTATGCGAAGTGAACGAAGCACTCTGTAAAGGCTGCGGCAATTGTGCATCAACCTGCCCGAATAAAGCAATTACTGTAAAACATTTTAATAATGATGAAATTATGTGGGAAATGGAAGGGATTTTATCGAATTAACTTTGAAAGACTAATATGGCAGTTTTACCACTTTTTCGCCTGCTTAAAAGTGCTTTTGATTTTGCGCGTTTAATTTTTATTCTGTCTATCCAATTCATTATCACCGATTCTTTTTTCAAGTGCGTATAATATAAGTAAGCAGTCATAAATATTCGGGTATATATAGAAGCAAAAAGACATCGTGTTAAAAAAGCTTATCCTCCTTGCAAAGTTCACCCGCCTGGAGTTGAAACTCCAGGCTATTTCTGTGTCGTCCCTATGGGACTTAAAGTGTTTCATTTGATCGAAGATTGCATTTATTGCAAGACACTATAAGTCCCGCAAGGGACGACCCAGGAATAGCCTGGAGTTTCAACTCCAGGCGGGCGAACTTTGCAAGGCGGATAATCTTTTTTTACACCATTCGTTTGAACTTCTATATACCCGAATATTTATGACTACCTGCTTATCATAATGCCTCCATGACATAACAAGTATAGATCAGGGAAAAGGTACCTTATTTTTTATCCCAAATTTTCACCACCTTTTTTCCATTAATCAGCTCGCCACATATTTTTTCCATATGACGCAGCGAAGCAATTTCCCTCTCAATATCTGTCGATTTTACTTGAAGATGACTGGAAATGATATTTTGTTCAGTAGGGCCCTTCTCTCGAAGAAAATCCAGAATTTTTTCCTGAAGCGGATTGATTTGTGATTTATCCCCCTGTTGGTTTAAAAAAGTTTTTGCGCTATGCACCGCCCACGGATCGCATGCTTTTACAGGAGAAAGAAGGTCAAAGTAGCAATCCTCGCAAAATAGTTGACCGTGATAGTCTTGTTCTTCACCCTCATTAATAACCGCTTTACATTTTTCACATTGCATAATATATCTCCCTGTTATGCTCATTAGATTTTGTTTCTTATTCATATTACCACGAAAAATTTTTCATCACAACCAGCTTAAAAAAATCATCATAGGGACATTACGCTTCTTTCCTCCTAATGATATAATAAATATCATTTCCTGTACGTTCTGTATGAATAAGTTCTTTTCGGAGAAGATTCCCAATGTATTTTGATACTTCATTGAAATGCATTCCAAAAGTTCCTGCAATATCTTCTGCTGTGCATGGACGTCTCGTCAGCATCGAAAAAATGGCTTCTTCATTGGCCGATGTTTCACTATCATTCATATTTTTGTATGCTGCAATTATTTCCACCGGGGAATTAAACAAATTACACAGAGTTGCTAATTGATCCCTGGAAAGGGCTTTCACAAAATCCTCAGCAGGCGGACGAACTGCTGTATTCAGATGAATTCGATTCGGCTTAAGCTGCTCGACCAGGGCTGATATTTTTGATACATCCGATGGCATGGAATTCATCCCCGCAACAAGGAACACTTCTACCCAGAGTACACCTTTGAATTCATTACAAAATGCCTTTTGCCCCTCAATCATCTGGTTGAAATCAATGAATTGATGCGGACGATTGATCCATCCAAATGAATTTTGATCCCATGCACTAACTGAAACTTTGACAATATGGGCTTGAGAGGCGGCCTCACGCACTTCAGGCTGATAGAAAAGTGATCCATTGGTTAATAACACAGTTTGAATGGAGCTTTTCTTTTTTACATATTTGAGTACCTCACCGAAATTAGAATGGAGCGTTGGTTCTCCTGAGCCTGCAAGGGTCACATGATCTGTATTTCCATCCTTTTTCAGCCATTCGTTTATCTCATCACAAACTTCCTGAATAGGAACATATTCATTTCGAATGATCGTTTTTTCAGGTGTTCGTCCAAGCTGGCAAAATACACAATCCTGACTGCATGTTTTATAAGGTATTAAATCCACCCCCAGTGATCGTCCTAATCGACGTGAGGGTACCGGGCCAAATAAATATTTATATTTTTTCATAATATCACAAATCTTTTCATATATTTATAAACGACTGATATTTGATTATTTCCATTTTATTGATTTTACACTTAAATTTTTTATGATTGCAATCAAAATTCAAGGGCAGATGTCAGTCTGCCCTTAAAAAAATATATTTACCACCCCCAGGAGAGGTATTGATGAATAGAATCTGCCGCCTGTCTGCCAGCACCCATCGCCAATATTACAGTGGCTGATCCTGTTACGATATCACCGCCTGCCCAAACGCCTTTTTTGCTTGTTTTTCCAGTTTCAGGGTCAGCGATTATATACCCCCATTTATTCAACGACAGTCCCTCTGTTGATTGCGTTAGAAGCGGATTGGCACCTGCTCCGACTGCGATAATGGCAAGATCGCATTCTAACTCAAATTCTGAATTTTTCATTGGCACCGGCCTTCTTCTACCCGACGCATCCGGTTCACCCAGCACCATTTTTAAGCCTTCCATACCAACAACGCGGCCTTTGTCATTGCCAAGAAATTTTGTAGGCCCTGTCAGAAAATGAAATTTAACGCCTTCCTGTTCTGCGTGATGAACTTCTGCCTGACGTGCCGGTACTTCTTCTCTGGATCTTCGATACACGATGGTTGATGTTTCAGCACCCAGACGTAATGCTGTTCTGGCAGCATCCATTGCAACATTGCCGGCACCGATGGTGATTACTTTTTTACCCCTTACAACAGGAGTATCGTATTTTGGAAATAAATAGGCTTTCATTAGATTGGCTCGGGTCAGATATTCATTTGCTGATAAAATACCGATTAAATTTTCCCCGGGAATATTCAGAAATGTTGGCAATCCAGCACCAACAGCTATAAAAACAGCTTCATACCCCTGTTCAAAAAGTTCATCAATGGAGACGATTCTGCCTACAACTGTATTTAATTGAACGTTTACACCCATTTTTTCTAAACCAGAGACTTCAGAAAAAACGATTTCTTTTGGCAGTCTGAATTCAGGAATTCCATATACAAGAACGCCGCCGGGTTTATGAAAGGCTTCATAGATAGTAACATCATGACCTTTAAGCACAAGATCTCCTGCCACTGTTAATCCTGCCGGTCCTGAACCAACGACTGCAACCTTTTTACCTGTTGGTTCTGCTTTTTCAGGTCTTGTTGCCAGTTGTTTTTCACGTTCATAGTCGGCGACAAAACGTTCTAAATTTCCGATAGCAACCGGTTCACCTTTTTTGCCCAGAATACATTTGCCTTCGCACTGGTTTTCCTGTGGACAAACACGCCCACAAACAGCCGGTAGACTATTTTTTTCCCATAGTTTGCTGATTGCTTTTGTAAAATCACCATTGCTGACATGTTTGATGAAACCGGGTATATCAACTCCCACAGGACATCCCTCTACACAGGCTGGTTTTTTACATTGCATGCATCTTTTGGCTTCCTGTATCGCCATTTCAGCAGTGTATCCTTTTGGGACTTCATTGAAATTATTTTTCCTTACTAAAGGGGCCTGTTCTGGCATCTGCTGCCGCTGTATTTTTTCATTTTTTGCCATGTTTTCCTCCATTAATCCTGACATTTACAAAAATGATCATAACATTGTCTTTCATCTTCCTGATATGCCTGGAGACGTAAAGACAGTTCATCAAAATCGACCGCATGTCCATCAAACTCCGGCCCATCAACACAGGCAAATTTATTTTTACCGCCGACACTTACCCTGCAACCGCCGCACATCCCTGTACCATCAATCATAATGGGATTAAGGCTCACCAATGTTTTGACATTGAATTCTTTTGTAACCAGGGAAACAAATTTCATCATCGGAACCGGCCCAATTCCTACCACCAGTTTAATTTGATCTTTTTTTTCATTGAGAATCTTTTTTAATACATCGGTGACAAAGCCCTTATGTCCATATGAACCATCATCGGTACAAACATGAAGTTCATGGGATGCGGCTCTCATTTTATCTTCCAGAATCAAAAGATCTTTATTTCTTGAACCAATAATGGCAGTTACATGATTCCCTGCCTGTTTTAAGCCTCTGGTAATGGGATGTAAAACAGCAATGCCAGTACCACCACCTACACAAATAACGTCTCCCAACTTTTCAAGATGCGTTGGCTTTCCCAAAGGCCCAATGACATCCTGGTAAGCATCACCCACCAGTAATGTTTTAAAAAGGGCAGTCGATTTACCCACAACCATGAAAATAATGGTTATCGTGCCTTTTTCAGTATTGGTATCAGCCATTGTTAAGGGGATACGTTCCCCTGTGTCATTGGCTTTTAAAATAACAAATTGCCCGGGTCTGGCTTTTTTCGCAATTAATGGTGCCTCGATTTCATTCAAAATCACTGTACCTTCGGCCATTTCTTCCCGGTTAATAATTTTAAACATGTACTACCTCCAATTTTATTGCTTTAATACTATAAAACGCCTGTAAAAAAATTATATCGTATCGCAACAAACACATTTGTGTTTTCGTAAAACTGTCCAAAAAAGGTATGCGAATACTTTCCTCTAAAAAAGTTTCCGCCAATTTCTCCTCTCAGATCGTCTGTAAATTTGTAAGTTATATTTGGACGCAGATAAATATCATTGTCAGAGGGGGAATAGTAGGTAAATAATGAACATGTCAAATTCTGATTCCATAGCAGTTTGGTAAATCTGAATGTTAATAGATGGCGATCCTGATCTGTAGCAGCAGAACCTGGTGGAAGTTTTTTTAAATAATCATCATGGTCCATGATATGTTCAAGATAATACTGAAATCCTGCTGTCAGGTCAGATACAATCCAGGGAAGATCCTGTTCATATCCTACCAGGCATCGAATCTGGCTGTTATTGACAAAAGGATTGTCCCCCCTGCTGTCATCCCTGGAGTCATAATATCCGGCCTCAATGTTACCAATTCCCCGACCAACCTGACCCCGAATACTTGATCCATAAACGTTCAGTCTGGGAAAAACATATTTGAATGTTGATGAATCCATACCACCCGGGCTTTTCCAGTAACCCTGGTAGCCGTATAAGGCGAACTCATTGCCATTTAAATTTTTTGTGAGCCTGACAGCCCATTCATCATTGTCAAACCAGTTGTCCGGTATGTTCGTTTGAATAATGCTGTTTCGTCCCGCGATACGCGCACCATTCCAGTAGGATACACGTTCTCCTGAAATAAATCTATCTGAATCAAATTTGGGTGTATAGGCAATGTCGATATTAACAATGTCTGTAAAAATGCTGGCTTTAATGGCATCGGAAGGGGCTTTCAAATATTCTGTATCCCGGCCAATAAGAAATGACTGCCAGTCCTTGGGAAAAAGGTCGTTGATAAATAAAAGATCGCCAGTTCCCCAGGTTAAAATCTGGCGCCCTGCCACTATGTCCATAAAATCAAATGCAGAAAAGGATACACTCAATTCCCTGAGATCAATGTATCCTTTGCCAGTTTCCAGGTTAACCGATTGATTTTCAGGAACTGAATCATAGTAAAAATCAATTGTGTTTTGGAAAAGGAACGTACCCAGTTGTTTTTCCATCTCAAGCTGCATTCTCAACTCTCCAACAGAGGTCTCCTTTTCATAGGTATCATCGTAGCGTCTGACGCCGCCGCGTTCTTCAATATATCCTTTAACAGCAGGTAGAAACTTATACCATTCAATTTTCTGTTTTTTATTTTCGGTTGAATTGTCAACTGACGATATTCCTTTTGAAATGTTTGAATTGGGATCATTATCAGATGAAGAAGGAAATCCAAGACCTGAAGGCATTTTGGGTTCTTCTATACTGCTCTTTGTATTTGAATCTCTGCCAAGTCCGACAGGCATTATGGGAGCATCTTCAATTGACTGCTCAGGTTTACCACTCAAACCTTCTGGCAGAACAGGACTTTCATCTGAATTATTTCTGTCAGTCTGTGCGCCTTTTTCCAGCCCTGAAGGCATATCAGGAAGCGTGTCTTCGATGGTCGGTTCTGGTGTTGACATCAATCCCTCCGGCAGAACAGGAATATCATCAGCGTAGAGACTCTGTGAGAACAGAAGTGCAACAGCGATAATGAATACTAAAAATATCCTTTTTGCCATGTTGTCAGTTGTTTTCATCTTAAATATGTCCTCGGCGGTTTTCTAAGGTATCTTTCTGTAAATATATCTTCGGATACACTAATGGTGTATTTAACATCTGAGTATTCAAGGATTGTATATCCATTTGTTCTCAGATCAGTCATTTTAGATTTTGTTACAGTTGGAAATCCCTGAATATTATCAACGGCCAATGCTTCATAAGTTCTGTATTTTTTGTTTTCTTTGTCATAGTAATCTGTTTTTACAACAACGAAACTGACCTTGTGAATCCACATTTCATAATATGCAAACTCAACGAGATTCGGATTTTTAGGGGTATTTTTCAACATATAGTAATCTTTGGTTGTTTTTATAAGTTCATGAGTATCATCATTAATATTTCGCCCTGAAACATCTTCATAGAAAAAGTGAGACCCTACAAAACTTGTTCGTTTGTCGGTTGATGATATCCTTTTTACAAGATCCAGGGCAGGTAAGTACATCCATCGGTCATCATCCCTGTCCATGTTTTTCCATACGAGAAAAACAGTCTTGTTAACATCCGCCGGTCTGTCAAAAAAGGCATATATCTTTTGTGCGCCGCAGTAATTGTCCCCGGCTTTTCCATCAGGGTCAGGCTGATCCCACCTGAGAATGGTAAGCCTGCGTTCACGCGTTCTGCCCTGGCTGTCGTAAATTATCATGTTAACTTTTGCTTTGCCATCAGTACTCTGATAATAAGCAATGCGGTTGGTGCGGTTGACGATCTGGTCAACATCGGTTAAATCTGCATAAGCAGCCGAAAAACCAGAACATAAAAACATAAACATTGTGAAAATTACGATATTTTTTTTACCTGTTATCATTTTAAATTACCTCCTCATTCGTTAATATTTTACATTTCTCCCGCCTTGACAGCAACCCACAACCCAATGCCATTACAGGTACTGTAATAACAACAAACCATGTCAGTGTTGACCATGATACCTGGGCAAATGAATCAAGCGTGAGTGCGATTAAAACAACAAGTGTTACTGATGAAACCACGCAGGCAACACAATTACAGCACTGTCCTGCCACTGGTTTGCTTCTAAAAAGCGGTTTTTCAAGAACTTTCATCAGGGCAGGAAGCAGCAGAAGGGTGCCAGCACCAGAGACCAGCAATATGGCTGCAAGAAGTGCCCCGACAGTCTTGTAAGGTGTAAGCGGCGCAAGCAGAAGTGGTAGAAATCCAACAGCGATAACAATGATGTTTCTGCCGATTGCCCGTGCCGGTTCTGAAAAGATCACTGGGACTGTATTTTCCCAGGAATGAAGTGAAAGATACATCTGTCTGCTTCTTGCCAGAAAGTGTATGGCAAAATCAACGGCCAGACCAAGTGTCATTGAACTTAATACAGCCACTGGCATATCATAGTCTTTACCGATTATTCCGACTGTACCATAAATAGATCCGATTGTGATTGTAAGCGGAAGCATGGAAAGAATACCCCAGAGCGCCGAACGAAACAACACTGTCATCATCAGGAAAACAACAAGAAAACTCCCTGCAAATGCCTCAAGCATTCCTGATACCATCTTTTGCTGCCACACAACATTGATATATGTCAGTCCGAACCATTCAATTTTTAAAGGGATGGGCGGTGGATTTGAAGCAATATATTTTTCAATGCTGTCTACAACTGCTGACATATCCTTATTGTCACCGCTTTTCAGTTGTACCCAGATGCTGCTTTTCCTGTAATCAGGAGTTACGAAGTGCCAGAGATCATTTGGGCGATGGCTGGACTGATAGCTTATCATGCACTGTGCAACAGCCTTTGAAGTAGCAGGGATACTGTAGTGATCTGGTTTTCCCTCAAATAGCTCCCTGTGGACTGTTTTTACAATATCTGCCAGCGAGTTTGATTTACCGACAACATGGGTGTCAAGCAGGGCGTTTTGAAGATTTGAAATGTAATCTAAAACCTTTGGATTTTTGAAAATCTGATTTTTTTGTTTTTCCTCTTCAACAAACAGGCTGACTTCATCCCAGGCTTCAGCGAAGGCATCACTTGTGGTGTCCAGCTTTTTATTAATAAAATCCATTGCGTTTTGATATACTTCTTTACTGCTTGATGCGGTCATCGCACTTTTAGCAATAAGATTGATGACTTCATTAAACACACTGGCAGCTTCACGAAAATCAAGGCTTGTAATTCTTCTCTCTGCATTTGTTCGAAAGGTTCTGGCAAAACTTCTGCGATCAAAGTGTTCATCCCTGGCTGAAAGGGCAAGGTATGCCATATAGGTGCCGCCAAAATGCTTATTCAACACTCTGTCAGCAACCCTGATGGGATGTGAAGGCGTAAACCATTTTACAGGATTGTCGTTGATATTGATCAGGCTCATTCCATAAATTGAAAAAATAACCAGCAGAACTGCAACAGTCAATATAACTTTTGCATAACGATAGGTTACTTTGCTGACACGCGCCATGAATTTTCCGGTGATCGTTAACGTTTCTTCTTTTCCTGGAATATGGACTGCACCGAATTTTTCAAGGGTTTCGGGTTTCAGAAACATGACATAGGCAGGAATAAATATAATGGTTAATATCCATGCCAGCATGATTCCAAGCGCGATAAACAAACCAAATACCTGCACTGGCGGTATGGGGGTTAGTGCCAGTGATGCAAATCCTGCTGCTGAAGTCAACGATGTATAAAGCATGGGCGTAAATAATTCATCCATGACTTTTATCATTGTAAGTTTTCTGCTTCTGGTCTGCTGGTAAAGCTCAAAAAATTCACTGATAATGTGTATGGAATCCAGTACAGCAATCGGCATAATAAATATGGGAATCATACTGCTCATAATATGAACCGGAAATCCTGATATGACTAATGTCCCCATGGTAATGATAACCGATACCATTGCAACAATCATGGGGGATATAATCAGGATTAATTTGCGGAAAAAGATCAACATGAGAATAAAAATGACAACCATCGCAGCCGGAGCGGATACTGCCATCTGTATGAACATTTCTACCCCAAATGTGTCTTCTGCAACTGGAAGCCCGGTGATATGGTACTCATCACCATCAAATTCAGCGACCTTTTGCTTCAGAGCAGAGTAAACACGATAGCTGAGATCTTTATGGGTAAGCGGAATATAGATAGCCAGTGCCTTACCATCCTCAGATACAAGCGTGCCATTTAAAAAAGGAATTTTCAGGGCCTTTTCACGAACAGCAATTGCTTCCTCCCTGGTTTTAGGGGGAGTAGACATGAGCCACTCGAATTTTACAACCCCCAGTCCGCCTTGTTCGATATTATCCACTGTAGAAGGCGCAATGAGATCAACCTCGACAACTCCCTTTTCTTCGCCATTTTCTGTCCAGTGAAGTGTTTTTGCAAACTTTGTCAGCTCGTAAATATTGTTGAGGGTTTTGGTATTGAATACACCATCCGGGTGATCTTCATTTACAATACCCACTACAACCATGTCATAAAGCTGCAACACCTTTTTCATATTGTTGTGAAGTATCCTTACGTGCTCATTTGCTGGAAGCATATTTTCAGGATCAGTATCAACGCGCAACGAATTCAAATATGGAAATTTTTCAGGGAATATAGAAGGGAGAGCAGCCATCAGGATGATTACTGATGTCAACAGCACGATTACTGTTGTTACCCATTTATATTGGTTAATTGAAAACGCTGCTATTTTTTTCCTGATGTTCATAATGATTTCTCCTTTTTTTCTAAAACTCAATTTTTTATCCCATCATATCTGCGTGGGAAGAATTTTATCAGCCTATTTGAAGATACCTTCAATCATTTTTTCTTCATCGTTCACGACTTTACCGCCCATCACTTTACCAATATTTCCGCCAAACATTTTAGCCATAAGCGCCATGTTCATTTCAGATAAATATACCTTGCCATCATCGCCTTCCCAGATAGCCATGCTGCAAGGCATAAGGCATGATACAAAACGATCAGTGGTCAGCACTTCTTTCGCATATTCAGCCTTGCAAAGTTTGATAATCTTTACTCGTGGCTGAAAATTGTAGCCTGCATGATTGATTTCCTGTTTCACATCACTGACAATCTTTACTGACCACCCCTGTTCTTTAATCCTTTCGACCAGTCTGACAACAGTATCATCAAAACCGAGTTTTGATTCTTTTGTAACAATCATCATTGATGGCATCAATGACACCACCAGTATAAGGCTGAGTACTACCCCTATGCCTATACCAGCAATCATGTAAAGCCAGGATTTTTTAAACGATTCTTTTTCTGTTTGATTAATAAGCATTGTATTTCTCCTTTTTTAAATAAATTGTTATGACATCAACAAGTGTGTTCAGTTTCTGAACACCGATAAAACGTTTTATTTCCTTCCCATTACTGAGCAGACATAGAGTGGGCAAAGCCTGTATATTAAATTTGTCCGCATCAGTATTGATATCATCAATGTTAACCTTAATGATGTCAATGCCAGGCAGTAATGGCGAAAGATTTTCAAGAATGGAAAATTGGTTCATACAGGGGATGCTCCAGGAGGTGCAAAAAGCCATCAGTTTTAACTTACTTTCTTTGATGCTTACTAAAGTGTTTTTTTGGAAGTCATCCCTCATTTTCAATACTCCGGTTAAAAAATGAATGTGATGGCAGGTTCATCTTTTTTGAACCTGTAAACTATCAGCCCTCTGTTATCGTTTTTAAATTAGTAAACGCAAAGAGCAGGCCAATAGGATTATAATAAAATAAAAATTAATTAAATGATTTAAATCTAAATAGATATGTAAATTTATTTTGTAGAAGAATGACGTTTATCTGACAATAGTATACGTAAACTGATTTGAGTAATCGTAAACTTGATTCAGGTGAGGAGTTTACAGGTCGATTCAAATCTACAACAGACAAACGATTAGGATAAACTGGTTTAGAATGCTTCTAATGATAAGTAGGCATTCATAAATTTTCGGTATATAGAAGCAGCAAGAATATTGATCTTGAAGAAACTGAAGAAACAAGGAAGCCTATTATTTTCATCAGGTTTTGTGTTTCCGCCTTGTTTCTTTGAATATTTTTTGCTTAACCAGATTTCGTGGAGGCGTTTTATCCCACTAGAATGGGTAAATATCCAGCGTTTGTGCCTTGAAGCACAAATCTTGATATTCTAAAAAAAACCGATGGCTTGGAGACTCAGTATTTGGCTAAATGCATTTGGGACAAGTCCAAAAATTAACCGATTGCGTGTTGGCTCAGCATTACACTTCTCGCACTTGTTTGGAGTTACTAACTCTAAACCGGTTATGTGCTTGCTCAGCATTGCATTCATAGTACTTTAATGGATGTACTTGCTCTAAATCGGTTACAACCATGCTCAACGACTTACTTATCATAGTCATCATTATATCAGACGAATCATAGTTCTTCTTACGTGTATTAACAAACAATAACCGGGTGCGCGGATATCAGTGATCAAACGCATGTGGAAAAAATGTAAAATAAACATAAAATCAATAAATAAAAAATGTGACTGAATTCAATACCCCAAGTTTACGAGGATAACAACTAAATCAGCGGCGTTCAGTCCGCTGGATTGCTTGGTTATTAAAAATTAACAATTTAAACTATGCTGAAATTACTGGTGTAATTGCATTAAAAACTTTAGTGCATTAATAAATTAACACCGATTGCGTGAATATTCATCATTGC
>PEAL01000620.1 GCA_002753725.1 Deltaproteobacteria bacterium | reverse complement strand
TCAAGCGCCTGTCACTGAAGAAACTCTAACCAATGGGACGTATTACATTGCTTATGCTGATTCAGCAGATTTGTTCATTCAAGGAAAAAGTACGCCTTATTCTGGTGATTTAAACATCTCAGAAACATCTGTTATGTTTTGTGTTGATCACTTAAGTGCATTTGGAATTCGTATGAAAGAATCTTCCACACCACCATTAATTGGAGATGATGGTGGCGGGGGGTGTTTTATTGATTTAATTAGAAAATAATATGGGAATGATTTGAGTGTAACCAAAATATGAAATAATTAATTTAATTAAAATCCAAAAAAATGAGAAAATATTATGTTTCCAACAATTTTAATCGTTGATGATGAAGCAAGCATCCTTCAATCCTTAAAAGGATTATTAACTGATGAAGGATTTGAAGTTTTAACCGCATCAAATGGATATGAGGCTCTTAAAGTGATTGAAGAGGAGTCTCCAGATTTAGTTCTTCTTGATATATGGATGCCAGGCATTGATGGCATTGATACCCTGAAAGAAATTAAAAAGGATAATCCTCACATCCAAGTGATAATTATTACAGGACATGGTAATATTGATACTGCTGTGAGGGCCACAAAATGTGGGGCATTTGATTTTCTGGAAAAGCCATTATCCATTGATAAAGTCATTGTAACAATAAATAATGCTTTATATTTCAGACAATTAGAAGAAGAGAATAAATATTTAAGAAAAAAAACAATTGAAAAACATTCATTAACCGGTACAAGTACGGCTATCAAAGAATTACAACAACACATCAATACCATCTCTTTATCCGATGCATGGATTTTAATCACAGGAGAAAATGGAACTGGAAAAGAGTTAATTGCTCGGACAATTCATCAATTTAGCAAACGTGTAGAATCGCCTATGATAGATGTTAATTGCGCACTCATATCAGAGGACTTGATTGAAAGTGAACTATTTGGCCATGAAAAAGGTGCGATTCCAGGTGCATCCTCTAAAAAAATTGGTAAGTTTGAAATGGCAAATAATGGCACACTTTTCTTAGATGAAATTGGTGATATGAGTTTAAAAACTCAAGGAAAAATTCTTCGCGTAGTTGAAGAGCAAAAATTTCAACGTGTGGGCGGCGGCCGAGATATTCATGTGAACGTTAGAATTATTGCCGCAACCAATAAAAACCTAGAAGAAGAAATAAAACAGGGTCGTTTCAGAGAAGAATTATATTATCGGTTAAATGTGGTACCAATTCATGCGCCATCATTAAGAGATCGCATTGATGATATTCCCTTATTAGCTGCGACTTTTTTAAAAGAATTTGCAAAGGATAATCAGACCTCAGTAAAAGACCTTTCACCAAATGTGATTCAACTTTTTAAATCATACAATTGGCCAGGAAATGTCAGAGAAATGAAAAACTTACTTGGACGTCTGGCAATCACAGTGGATGACCAAACCATCGAGCTTAAAGATGTCCCCCCGCCTTATAACCCTAAATATGGCATGGAAAACCAATTTGTAGATACTTTTTTTGAAATCCCATCACTTAGAGAAGCTCAAAAAGCGTTTGAACGATCTTATATTATTAATAAAGTAAAAGAATATGCCGGCAATTTAGCTGAAACTGCCAGAAACATTGGTATATCAGAACTCTATATTAAAAACTTGCTTCATAAAAAAGGGCATTGATTATTGGGTTATGAATCTTCTTAATCTTCTTATGGTATTTTCCCACGCTTGAGCGTCGGAACGATATTTCATGGGCGATTAGAGAAAATCAGCAGATACTACAGAAAAACAATTACCTAATTACTTCCCCCAACTGTTGGATACGCCCAATTGTTATCTTCAATATAATAACATTCAACCAACAACTTAATAATTCATGAGTCACTTTATTATTATCGTCAATACAGTATATTTGACTCCACTCAGTAAGGAAATCAATCATGAAAACGAACATCGCCTCATTAGAAAGTCATGGCATTTCCATTGATGAAGATAATCTCCAAGATATGTATTTAACTTTTGGGATTGATACAGAGGAATATGCCATTTGTATTGAAAACGTTATTGAAATAGTCACTAATCAAAAAATTATTCTAGCACCTGATGTTCCGAAATATATTAAAGGTGTTATTAATCTTAGAGGAAAAGTCGTTCCCTTAATGGATGTCAGAACTCGATTTGGCTTGGAAGAAAAAGACTATGATGATCGCACATGTATCATTGTCGTTGAAATTGAGGGGATTCCTACTGGATTAATGGTAGATAAAGTTCAAGATGTTATTGAAATTCCCTTACATCAAATCGAATCTCCTAAATATGGTAAAGATGATGGTGTTATTGAAGGATTAGGCAAAAGAGATGAATCTGTTACCTATATATTGAGCCTTAACAGACTGTTATATTCAGATGATATTAATATGGAAGCATTAAAGGAACTGACAGGAATTGCAGCTTAGGAGATATCAACTCCATTTGTATTTTTTTGTTTTTTGGACTTTTTGGGTGAAGATGTGGACGAGACATATGATTCCATAAAACAGCTTTTTAGAATGGCCGGTTCACATATGTTTTAGTAATTCTTCTTTCAAACGTTCAAACTGTGTTTTCAAGTCAGGCATACGCTGAATCATTTTATCTAAAGCACCTGCTTTTCCATCTTCTTCAATCTCTAAAGCAATTGAACGTAAAATCTCACCACCAACAGTTGAAGATATACCTTTAATCGAATGGATTAGTTTTTGGGCTTCAGAAAG
>PEAL01000619.1 GCA_002753725.1 Deltaproteobacteria bacterium | reverse complement strand
AATGGTCATTATTATGGTTCGTTTTTTTGACATTACTGAAAATGCCGGACAGGCTGCAACCAATCTTTACAGAAATATCATCCGCATGATTTTTCTATGGTCTGACACTGTTGTCTCTTTGTTAACTGTATTAAACCCAAACTTTAAAGGCAATAAATCCTTTAAACGCCAGGTATCGTTTCAAATATTGTTTACCGGTGTTGAAGCTTTCTGGCTGATTGGATTGATTGCCTTGTTATGTGGCGGGACAGTGATCATACAGGCCATCAACAATATGCCCAACTTTGGTGTGGGTGAATATTTTGGAAAATTATTAAAAATTTTTGTTGTTCGAGAAATTGGACCAGTTGTCTCATTTTTGATTCTTATGGGGCGATCAGGGACAGCGTTGACCGCTTATCTTGGCAATATGCGTGTAAACAAGGAAATTACAGCTTTAAAAGCAATGGGCATTGAACCGGTTGATTATCTTGTTATGCCAACATTTGTTGGAATGGTGATTGCCATGATTTGCCTGAATTTTTATTTTGCCATCATTTCCATTATGGGCGGTCTGGCTGTGGCAAAGATTATTCTTGAGATTCCATATATCATTTTTTTGCAAAAAGCCTTTGCGTCCATCAGCATATTTGATGTGTACTTTATTTTAATCAAAAGCACAATCTCCGGAATGGTGATTTCCATTGTCAGTTGTTATTTTGGACTGACAGTTAATAATATCCGTGAAGTATCCATGGTTGTAATCAAATCTTTTGTCGTTTCTGGCGCTATTCGGATTACCATAAAAATCATTGTGATTGCTTTATTTTTTCGACAATTATTTCCAGAAGCCCGTGCTTTTTTTCAGTAATATTATGAATGAACAAACAAATAAAATTACAGTAACAAACTATGTCATTGAAGTGGATCAAATGACCTGTACTCTTGACAAGAATATCTTGTGCAAAAATGTAAGCTTTGGCATCAGACAAGGCGAACATTTAACGATTCTCTGGAAAGATGGTCTGGGAAAATCAACCTTTATGGAAATTTGTACAGGCTTGATGAAATCAAACTATACTGGATCGGTCAGGCATTATGGCAAGGATGTCAGAAACACGTCAAATGAATTTATAATGAAATCAAGAAGTCGAACCGGCTATGTTTTTCAAAATGCCGCGTTGATCAGCAATCACACAGTTTTTGATAATATTGCACTTCCGTTGAGATATCATTCTGCAAAAACAAATCGGCAAATTGATGAGATCGTCAACAAACAAATTGAAAAATATCAACTGACAGACATTCAATACTTGCTTCCAGAAATGTTGACCACCAGCCAATCAAAAATTGTGGCTTTTGCCAGAGCACTGGTCGTTGAACCGGACATTTTATATTTAGATGAGCCTTCTCTTGGACTGGATCATGAAAGCTTTGATTTTATTGTTTCTCAGATTAAGGAATTTTCACAAAAGAGTCATACCATTACGCTCATGCTGACAAAAAGTTTATCCCTCAGCAAGGCGCTTCAGTTTCCAATGGCCGTCCTCCATAACCAACAACTTTATTTCAATGAGAGAAGCCAATGCAAAAAATAGCACCCATTGAACCCAAATTGCCATTACTCAGGCAATATCGCACATTTTTTGTGGGATTGTTTATCATTATTCCATCAATTGTCATTCCTGCTTTCCTTGCGTATTCGTTTATTATATCTGACTATCTGGAAGACTGGGCCTATTTGTCTGTCAAATATGACAATGCGTTTGGACTGATCAAAGGCAATGGGATTACTTATCGTGGTCAGGCCATCGGCCATGTCAGCCGAGTGCTTCTGAATGAGGATTTTGTGGATGTGCAATTAAAAGTGCATAAAAAATATTTATCCTTTATTCGCACGGACAGCAAGGCACAATTGGCGCAAAAATATTTTGTTGTGGGGGACTGGTGGATAAAAATTACGCCAGGCACAAAAGAGCTGCCTTGTGTTAAAAATTTCGCCCAACTGGAATCTGATGTTCCTATTATGATTCATAAAACCATTCATGAAGCAACTGTTCTTGTGGCAACCATTCGGCAAATGGTTGACAGTGTTTTGACCGGTCAGGGAACATTGGGGCAATTGTTTATTGATGACACCTTTTATAAAATGGCTATCAATGTGGGCTCAAAAGTAGAATTTTTACTCGACAACAGTAAAGATTTACTGGCAGATATCGAGCATCTGATGGGGCGCACGAAAAAACTCATGGACAGTGCTGAAAAACTCACGGGTGACAGTGAAAGTATGATGAATAAAATGATTGTCCTTGTAATGAATATGAACAATGTCATGAAAGAAATGAGCAATTTAATTCAAGCGTTCAACTATGTACCGGATGATATGCTCGATACCATGAAACGCATGCGCCTGGCCCTGGATGAAGCCGATGTCTTTTTTAAAGCCCTTCAGGAACATTGGTTGTTCAGGGGTGCGGTTAATCGTATCAAGGCAAAACAATAAATTTATCGTTGCTCGCGTGGAGCTAAAGTCCATAGCTGTCAAGTATAGCCAGTTATAATTGCTTGATTTGATTCGTATTATCTCTTCGTCGGTGGGTGAACACGGGCGAACACGAGGTTCACCCTACATACACCTCATTTAATTCGCATAGGTCTATAAGTTCAGAACTCCTGACATAGCGTAAAATGAAATGAGAATTTTTGTCAATTTTCTCATTTATTTCTACAACAGTAACAAATTGTATGTTTTACACATACAAACACAGATCAAATTCAGGACTC
>PEAL01000618.1 GCA_002753725.1 Deltaproteobacteria bacterium | reverse complement strand
TTCTTGATTTTTCAAAAATCGAATCCGGGAAAATGAATATGGAAATGATTGAATTTGACCTTCCTGCCCTCATTGATGACACGATTGATAACAATGCAGTTCGAGTACAGCAAAAAGATATAGAGCTTATCTGCAATATTTCTCCTGATATCCCACCCATTGTTACTGGCGATCCTGGAAAATTAAATCAAATCTTAATGAATATCATTGGTAATGCAATTAAATTTACTCATCGTGGTGAAATTAAAATTAATGTTACTGTTGAATCATATGAAGTTGATTCAGTTTGTATAAAATTTGAAATAATGGATTCAGGGATTGGCATTTCTCAAGAACAACAAGTAAACCTGTTTGATGCATTTACCCAAGCCGATGCCTCAATGACACGAAAGTATGGTGGAACAGGTTTAGGACTAGCAATTTCAAAACGACTTGTTGAAATGATGAATGGAGAAATTGGAATTCATAGTGAATTGGATAAAGGCTCAACGTTTTGGTTCACTTCTCATTTTGACATTGATTTATTGCAACATATACCATCAAATGAATCCTTAACTCTCTTTCAAAACAAAAAAGTGCTTATCATTGATGATAATTTATCGTTTTGCCATTGGATAAAAACTATTTTACAAAGATGGGGCTGCATTGTTGAAAACAGTCATGATGCAAATACTGCATTGAAAATTCTTCAAGATGCTGTTGAAAAAAATGATCCTTTTCATGCTGTAATAATTGATTTCAAATTGCCAGATATGGACAGTATTACTTTAGGGCAACGTATCAAATCAGATCAATCCCTCCAATCCATACATATGATTATGTTAACACCCATTGATAATGACCGGTCATATGAAAAAATCAAAGACTCTCAATTTTCAAAGTTTATTTCAAAACCTATCAAAAAAAGAATACTTTTAAACAGTTTAAAAGATATTTGGTATTCAGAGAAACAACCTTCAGATCAATTAGAATCTCAGAATATATCAACAAAAAAAACTATATCAGTGACTGAAATGCAACCGGCTCATATTCTTCTTGCCGAAGACTGTATTACCAATCAACAATTAACCCAACGCATATTGCAAAAAAAGGGATATATTGTGGAACCAGTGTCAAATGGCCTTGAAGCAATTCATATATTGGAAAAAAGGTATTTTGATTTAATTTTAATGGATTGTCAAATGCCAAACATGGATGGATATGAGGCCACTCGTATGATTAAAGGATGGCAATCAGAGGTCAATGGTCCAATTGATGATCAATCAAAATATCGAGTGCATGCTGCCAGTATTCCAATTATTGCACTAACTGCAAATGCGATAACTGAAGATCGTGATCGATGTTTTCAAATTGGAATGATTGATTATTTAGCCAAGCCTGTTCGTGCCAAAGTACTTGTTGAAACAGTGAGTAAATGGATTGCAAAGAGTCCTCGAGTTCCTTTTGGAAGAATAAAGAATATAAATTATTGTGCCTCTGATTCTGATTCTGATTCTGATGGTTCCTCTTGACATTTGGTATTTAATGGGATGAATTCATCAGTAAAAGATTGAAGACATTTAGTTTCTCCTTGTGTTGATCCATTTAATTCAGAATTGACAATATATGCTGAGCCATGAGATACAAAAATACTATTCGTGGTACCTATTAAAAATGATCGATAAATTTTTGTTTTTGTATTTTCACCTATCCATTGATAAATACCATACCCTGTATCACCATCTGCTTCAGAATGAACATCAATGAGAATGGGAGATGAAGAATTATAATTTTCAATGCCAGTATTTTCAAAACTATTTCCCATTGCTTTGGCTATGACATGAACCATATATGGCGATGACGATTCATTCCATATACCTCTATTCCGAATTTTTCCGCCTGATCCAATAGTTGTCACATTTGTCATTAGGGGAGAGGATTTATCTTTATTGACCACACCATAACTTCTATCACCGCCAAATGCTGCTATATATAAATCTTTCATTACTGGAGAAGCAGAATCATTATAGACGCCATAATTCCAGCTCAAATCAATGTCATCCATTTGACTGGCTTCAATATCCATTTGACTCATTTTTGGATGCGCGCCAACATTACAGACACCATAGTTATAATTTTTACCGCCACAAACTCGAACAGTTACATGATATAAATTTGAACTCACGTTTGGATTTATAATACCAATTGCATCTGTTTTTTCTCTATTGAACACCACACTTTCAATGGTTATGTTTCTTAATTCTGAATGAGATTCCCCAATAACAGTTGCACTGGATGGATCAAACGCATTACCACCAAAATAGCGTACAATGGTTACATTCTCTCCAGATCCTTCAATATCAACATAAGGTTTCATCCAGAGTTGTTCTTCATAAATTCCTGGCCCAACTTTAATTAAACAAGGTGACTCTTTTGTTGCATTGACTGCTTGTAATGCATCATTAATTCGCGAATATTCTCCACCTTCCCCCACACTATAAACATGAATTAAATTCAAGGCTTGTTTCCAAAGAAAACCATCTTGGCCATCCGACACCAACAAGTGATTTTTGTCACCGACTGATTGAATATTTTTTAATTTTTGAGATGATATGGCTTGATCTTTAATATCATCAGTTTGAATGGAGTTGGTTAAAGCCAGTTTATGGTATGCAATGTCTGCTCGATATGAAATATCTTTGTTTAATATACTTCTGTCTTTAATTTTTTCAGTATTAATGGCACCATTGACGATATCTTGATTATGAATTGAATTATGAAGTACT
>PEAL01000617.1 GCA_002753725.1 Deltaproteobacteria bacterium | reverse complement strand
ATCTGAGCTTCGGATATATCGGGCGGAGGCGTTTCGTTGATCACTGGCGTTATTTCTTCAATTTTTGGGGGATTGACACCAATAAAATAATGATTCGCCTGTTCAACCACCGACTTAAGCCAGCATATTCAATGATAAGACATAAGGATGCCGTCGTTATTGGAAGAATCATGGCTTTTTCAAATTTAAACCAGAAAATTTTGAATATGGTGTCATCCGCTATTAATATGAAAGCATTTGCAGATAACCAGGGGATTATAAAACTCACCATAATAATAAAAGGAACTGCTCCTGGTGACGTGCGATGTCTAATCCCATATCCTCCCAGTACGCATGTAAAAATAAACGATGCGATCAATAAAACTTCTATTATCAATAATGAGTTGGAATGATCAATTCCTAAATTCATATCAATTCTTTTTGTAAATATTTGTTATTCAACAATTGCAGGAGGCCAGCAGTGTCGAATATTCGGGCTGTTAGCAGCCCACAAACATTACAGGTGACTTTCACCAGATACGGCTCAAGCATTTCTAAGGCTTTTTTCAAAATCCAAACGTTAAAACTGGTTGTGTTATTGCTCAGCTTCTGCCACCACACATTTGCAATGACTATCCCGAAATTAAAGCAATGTTTTCTAAAAGTTTTATATCTTTAGAATATCTTTTACTAAATATATCATCATTGATTTTTAGTATTAATGCTTTAAGTAACTGAGTTTTGTTTAAATCAGTTTTTAATCTCAAGGACTCAAACTCATCGTACATAGCAGGACTCATTTTTAAAGAAAGCCTATCAATCCCGACTTTACCTTTAGCAAGATCAGTTTGTAAATATTTTTTAAGAGATCTACATTTTCTTTTATCGGCATTTAAATTATGAATATAGTATTTAACCAGAAAATGACTGAATATATTTGGCTGTCGAGCTTTCAATGTATCACCAGCAACAATTAGAATATCAAGGAGATGTCTGGGAAGCCTGACTTCAATTGATTTTTTTGAGATTTGCAAAGACTCTTTTATTCGTGGGGTTGATTGTTGTGGAACGCTAACGACTTCACCACATTTATCACACACGCCCGCTAATATCCCTCTGGCGTATCCATTTTTTGTTGAAAAAGGTACATCACGAACTTTAAAAGTAGTACTAACTAATCCACATTTATTGCATATCGCCTTTGATTTGTCGTTTTCTTTATAAAATTTCATGAAAACCTCTACTTATGAATACTAATGAATATTATGTCGGGTTCTATAAAATAAAATTTGATATACCACTTAATACCATCTTTAATAGGTTTGCAAACATGAACCATAACTGATTTTTCAAGATGATGTGGTGAACATGTATATTGAAAACCCTTTGTTTTATTGATCAAATTTATAACCTGATTAACAGTGACATCACCAATTTTAAGCAGGTTTTTGACATCAATTTCAGTTCTTGCTTCATGTTGGATCTGCCCATGCGATAAACATTCAATAGCTTTCTTTATTAATATAATATCTTTAAACAAAATCGGTTCCATACAGTAAGGTACGATATATTTCGTACATAATCAAGTCTTATTTGAAGATGATAACTAAAATTGGTCTTATTAAGAAATTTTGCTTCTATTACTGGTGTAATTGACTTTTGAGCTATATTAAATATCCTAACTAAAACCAGATGAGTTATTGCTCAGCTTCGGACTTTACTCGCTTGGGTCTTTTTCAACGCTAAAGCCGGTTGTGTGTTAGCTCAGCCTCGGTCTCAACGTATTTGTGTAAGTTTCAAAAGCTAAAACCGGTTGAGTTATTGCTCAGCCTCAATATCCACGCATTTACAGATTTTAAGATAAATATTTTGGGAGATTACGACAACGATGATGACCTGGACATTATTTTTTCTGGATATAATGAGACTTCTGGGAAATTCACTATCATATACAAAAACAATTTGAACAATCCCAATACAGCCCCCTCAGCTCCGGAATATTTATCCAGTAATGTAACGGGCTCTACTGTAATTTTAAGCTGGTCATCGGCCAGTGATAATGAAACCGTTCCTGCCACTGGCTTGAATTACAATGTAAGAGTAGGCACCACACCTGGTGGAATTGAAATTACATCGCCCATGTCATTTGCATCTGGAAAACGGTTGCTGTCAGAACGAGGAGATATTCAGCCGCTATTTTATAAATTGAGAAATCTTTCCCCTGGGACCTATTACTGGAGTGTTCAGGCCATTGATACGTCATTTAAAGGGGGTGCTTTTTCCGTTGAGCGGAGTTTTGTGATTGAGTGAGAATAGGTGATTACAGTGAGACCATAAATGAATAGTTTTTTTTTTAAAGCGTTTGATCCAAAATAATGATATTTAAATTGCTCAGGCTTATTATCTGAACTGTTATGCGCCTGATTCATATGATGGGCGATAATTCCTGAAGTGATTATTATGCGTGTAACCAAAACAGTTCAGACAATAAGGCAGAGCAATTATTCAAAAAATGTCCGGATTTTTAGACGTTTCAACAAAGAGGAATGTAAAAAATGCAAATAAAAAAAATACCCTATGGCGATGCTGATTTTGGAAAAATTATTCAAAATAATATGTACTATGTGGATAAAACGAAATATATTCATACCCTGGAACAACTATCCAATTTTATATTTATCATTCGTCCCAGAAGATTTGGCAAATCATTGTGGATCAATCTGCTTCAGTATTATTATGATATCAATAGAAAAGATCAATTTAATGAGTTGTTCAAAGATACGTTTATCGGTC
>PEAL01000616.1 GCA_002753725.1 Deltaproteobacteria bacterium | reverse complement strand
TCGGCAGGCCATGAAATGCGACGACTACAAAAATTTTGAAGGGAAACTTGTTCTTGCAACATCTTAACCCAAACTATTTTTATTTTGTTTTATCAGAAAGTGGAATAAATATATTAGAATTATTAATTAATTAATGAATTAATCCTTGGAGGAAATATGGTTTTTCCAGAATACCGACCCCGTCGCCTGAGACAAAATGCTCAGATCAGACGGATGGTGCGTGAAACACATTTGTCTGTCGATGATCTTATTTTACCGGTCTTTGCTGTAAGCGGAAAAAAGGTCAAAAATCCAATACTATCGATGCCCGGGCATTACCAGATGTCTGTTGATCATCTGATAAAAACCGCTGAAACAGCGAAAGAACTTGGCATTCCTGCAATCATTGTTTTTGGCATTCCAGATAAAAAAGATCCTTTGGGAACACAGGCATATGCCAAAGATGGTATTGTTCAAAGGGCTGTTCAATCCATTAAAAATCATGTTTCAGATCTTTTAGTCATTACCGATGTTTGCCTGTGTCAATATACAGATCACGGTCATTGCGGCATGGTGGATAAAAAAGAAATTCATAACGATGCCACATTAGAACTTCTGGCAAAAACCGCCTTATCCCACGCTAAAGCCGGTGCTGACATGGTGGCACCATCAGATATGATGGATGGCCGTGTTGCTGAAATCCGGGAGATGCTGGATGAAGAAGGTTTTTCAAATATTCCGATCATGTCTTACGCTGTGAAATACTGTTCATCCTTTTATGGACCTTTTCGACAGGCTGCTGATTCAGCACCACAATTTGGGGATCGCCGAACCTATCAGATGGATCCGGCCAATGCCCTTGAAGCTATTCGTGAGGCCACAATGGATGTTGAAGAAGGTGCTGATATTATTATGGTAAAACCTGCGATGGCCTATCTGGATATTATCAGCAAGATTCGTGATGAAATTGATTTACCCATTGCCGCCTATCAAGTCAGTGGCGAATTCTCTATGATCAAAGCAGCCGCTGAAAAAGGATGGCTCAACGAAGAACAGGTCATGATAGAAAGTCTGATTGCAATCAAACGAGCAGGTGCAGACATGATTTTGACTTATTTTGCTATGGATATCGCAAAATATCTTGGAAAAAAATAAACAAACAGAATAAAGCGCATTCAAAAAAAAATTATCAAATTTGAAGGATCATAAGGTTTTTTTATTATGAAATATTCAGAAGAATCAAAAAAAGTATGCTATCGCATTGAAAGCGATAGCATGGGAGAAATAAACGTCCCTTCAGATAAATATTATGGCGCCCAAACGGCCCGTTCATTGAAGAATTTTAAAATCAGCAATGAACGCTTTCCCCGGGTTTTCATCCGTGCAATGGGCATACTGAAAAAAGCTGCTGCCATGACCAATAGCGCTTTAGGAATGATTGAAAGTGAAAAGGCACAGCTGATTGAGCAGGCAGCCAATGAAGTTATCGAAGGGATTCTTGATGATCATTTTCCCCTGGTTGTCTGGCAAACAGGCAGTGGTACACAGACCAACATGAATACCAATGAGGTCATTGCCAACAGAGCCAATGAAATTGCTGGCCAGGCATTGGGAACCAAACATCCCATTCATCCCAATGATGATGTCAATCGATCTCAATCATCCAATGATACCTTCCCCACAGCCATGCATATCGCAGCCAGTGAACAGATTGAGCGTGAACTGATTCCGGCTGTGAAACATCTTCACAATACATTTTTAAATAAATCTTTAAAATTTGAAGAGATTACCAAAATTGGTCGAACACACCTCATGGATGCTGTTCCTCTGACGCTGGGGCAGGAATTTTCTGGTTATGTTCAACAGTTGGAATCCAGTCTGACACGAATAAAAAGTGCGTTGAATGGATTGATGGATCTTGCTTTAGGAGCAACAGCCGTTGGAACCGGTTTGAATACGCACCCCCAATTTGCTGTCCGGTCTGCTGAATACATTGCCAAAATAACAGGGTTACCCTTTAAAACAGCACCCAATAAATTTGAAAGTCTGGCTGCCCATGATGCCATCGTTTTTGCGAGCGGTGCATTGAAAACGCTGGCCGTTTCTTTAATAAAAATCGCCAATGATATCAGATGGTTGGGATCTGGCCCCAGATGTGGCCTCGGAGAATTGATACTTCCAGCCAATGAACCCGGAAGTTCAATTATGCCGGGTAAAGTTAATCCAACACAATGTGAAGCGATCACAATGGTTTGTGCTCAAGTGATCGGCAATGACGTGGCGATCAATGTGGGGGGGATGTCCGGAAATTTTGAACTGAATGTCTACAAACCCTTGTTGATTCATAACCTCTTGAAATCAATTCAGTTATTAACAGATGCCTGCCGGTCATTTGACCAGAATTGTATTCAAGGGATTTTACCAAACAAAACAGTAATAAAAGATCATTTGGAAAATTCATTAATGCTGGTTACGGCTTTGAATCCGATTATCGGTTATGATAATGCCGCAAAAGTTGCCAAAAAAGCATATGATGAACATATTACCCTGAAAAAAGCAGTGATTGATCTGAAACTCATGACAGCACAGGAATTTGATCAGGCAGTCGTTCCGGAAAACATGACCCGACCCATTCAACGGAAGTAACTGATGATAAAAGGAAAAAATATATTTGGGAAAAATTCTGAGTCAAAAAAGAGACCAATCAATATCAAACGGTTATGTCGTTTGCACTTCTCATGAAGATGTTATGAAATTAGGGCCAATCCTGACAGCAACTAAAAATTCAAATTTTATTAGATATTGATTTTATTATATTAGAT